>DASWMA010000515.1:0-7115 GCA_036399995.1 Longimicrobium sp.
GGAGCGTCCTCCGGGCCCGCTTCGTATTCCCCGCCGTGTACGCTACTCGCCCAGCCCGATGAACGCCTTCACCGCGCCGAAGATCCCGGCCTGCCGCTGCTCGGTGCAGTGATACGCCAGCATCTCGCCCTTCCGGTCTGCCGTCACGCCGGGGATGATGGCCGAGGCGATGCGCCGGCCGGTGCCGGGCTCGCGCGTGCTGCGCAGCTGGATCGCGTTGGCGCCGAGGCGGCCGGCACGGCGCTTCGCCGCGCTGATCATCTGCGCCTCGTTGGTCATGTCGGCGTCGCCCGAGGTGTTGATCAGCGCGAGCCGCTCGCAGCTCTCGGGAACTTCGTCTTCGGCCAGGAACACGCGCACCTCGTCTTCGTGCACGGGCGGACGGTTCTGCCGCGGGCCCAGCATGGTGGCGTGGGCGCTTACGCACGCGCCCAGCGCGAGCGGCGCGATCAGCATCGCAAAAGTGGGGAATCTCATCGTTGTGGCTCGTGTCGGGAGAGGGACTGCCGAGGCGGTGCATTTCGCCTCGCTGCCATACACCGTCACAAGCAACGCCCATTCCGCACGGCCGTTCCGCTGCCGAAAAAGATAAGCCGTTGCAGCGCAATTAGTTGTGGATGAAGCGAGTTCGGCCGTGCCGGAGTCCTCGTCCCCGCCGGGGGAGGATCGGTGTCCTGTTGCGCAGACAACGAGAATCATGGCCGTTCTCTCTGCTGCTCTGCTGCTCTGCGTGAGCCCTGTCGTTCTTCCTTACCGACTGCCGGGATGCATCAGCCGCCGCAGCGCGACGGCGCCCAGGATCGCGCCCGCGCCTTCCAGCGCCGCGAACACCAGGATCATCGGCTCGGCGCTCCCGTCCACCACGATTCCGATGAGACGCGCCAGCACGATCCCCCCGAACGCCAGCACCTGCGCAGCCAGCGCCGGCCGTACCCAGTCTTCGCGGCGTGAGGCGGCGATGAAGAACGCGGCCAGCCCCAGCTCCAGCCCGCCGTAGAACGCGCGGATCTCGGTGGCCGCGGCGGGGCGGGCGAATTCCAGCCCAACGATCCCCAGCAGCGAGGGCCTGACCAGCAGCGGCAGGCCGAAGCCCACCAGCCCCAGCGCCGCCAGCAACAGCGACACCCGGGCGAAGCGGTCGCGGCTCATCGGCTCAGCACCCCAGGGCGGCGCAGTCGAGCTCCTTGAAGCCGCGCGGCTCGATCTGCACCGTCAGGTGGTGCAGGCCGAAGCGCTGGTGCAGCAGATCGTGCACGTCGGCCAGGATCTCGCCCGAATAGCGGCGCTCGTCGCGGCCGCCCACCACCACGTGGCAGCTCAGCGCCTCCATCCCGCTGGTGATGGTCCACACGTGCAGGTCGTGCACGGCCTCCACGTCGGGCACCTCCAGCAGCGCCGTGCGCACCGCCTCCACGTCGATGTGCGCGGGGGTGCCCTCCAGCAGCACGCCCACCGACTCGCGCAGCAGGTGCCAGCTGCTCCAGATCACCAGCGCGCCGATCAGCACCGACACGGCGGGGTCGGCCCAGTTCCACCCCATCATCCACACCAGCAGCCCGCCCGCGATCACCCCCACGTTCCCCAGCGCGTCGGTCAGCAGGTGCAGCCACGCGCCGCGGATGTTCAGGTTGTGCTCGCGCCCCGCGTGCAGCAGCCACACCCCGATCCCGTTCACCAGCAGCCCGCCCAGCGCGATCCACATCACCAGCACCCCCTGCACGGGCTGGGGATCGTGGAAGCGCTCCCACGCCTCGTAGAAGATGTAGATGGAGATGGCGATCAGCGTGGCCGCGTTGAACAGCGCCGCCAGGATCTCGGTGCGGTAGTAGCCGAAGGTGCGCCGGTCCGTCGCGGGCCGCCGCGCGATCCAGATGGCGAACAGCGACAGCGCCAGCGCCCCCACGTCGGAGAGCATGTGCCCCGCGTCGGCCAGCAGCGCCAGCGAGTTGGCCAGGTAGCCGCCCACCACCTCGGCCACCAGGTAGACCGCCTGCAGCACCAGCGTGAACACCAGCCGGCGGGTGGTGTCTGCCCCCACGGGGCCGTGCGAATGGGCGTGCGAGTGCCCGTGCGAATGTCCGTGGTGGTGATGGTGCCCGGCGCCCATGCGGATCGGTCAGGAAGCGAGGTTCAGGTCAGCGGCAGGAGAGACGGAAGGGTCGCGCGCTGGTGTCCGTCAAAGGTAGCACCGCAGCGCGGCCGGCCGGAACCGGGGTGCGCGGCGGGATTCGCCCTACGCGGCCGGTGGATCGGCGGAGAGCGGGGGCGCGTCCGGCTCGCCGCGGCGCGCCGCGCGGATCCCGCGCACCAGCAGCGCCACGCCGGCCAGCACCATCACCAGGCTCAGCACCTGGCCCATGGTCAGCGGCCCCAGCACGGTGCCCACCGGGTCGCCGTCGCCGCGGAACTGCGCGTCGGGCTGGCGGAACAGCTCCACGAAGGTGCGCACCGCGCCGTAGCACAGCAGAAAGAGGCCGCCGTACGCGCCGTCGCCCCAGCGCACGCCGCGGCGGCGGTTCCAGGCGTACACGCACCACAGGATCAGCCCCGTCAGCGCGCCCTCGCCCAGCGCCTCGTAGAGCTGCGAGGGGTGGCGCGGCGGCACGTGCGGGGCGATCTGCTCCCACGCGCCGCTCTCGTACATCCGCTCGATCGCCTGCTCGCGGGCGCGCAGGCTCCCCTCGGCGCGGATCGCGGCCAGCGCCACGGGGTCGGTGGGGAAGCGCATGGCCCAGGGGACGGCGTCGGACGCGACCCGCCCGTACAGCTCGCCGTTGACGAAGTTGGCCACGCGCACGGCGAAGATCCCGGGGCACACCCCCAGCGCCACGCCGTCGCCCACGTTCAGCCAGCTCGCGCCGTGCCTGCGCGCGAACCACGCGCCGGCGGCCACCGCGCCCACCAGCCCGCCGTGGAACGACAGCCCGCCCTGCCAGACCTGGAGGATGGAGAGCGGGCGCGCGGCGAAGGCTGCGAACTCGTAGAAGAGGACGTAGCCGATGCGGCCGCCGATGATCACGCCCAGGATCAGCGCGAAGATCAGGTCGCCCGCGGCCGAGGGCTGCAGGCGCAGGAAGCCGCGGCGGGCCAGGGCGCGCAGGATCAGGTACCCGGCGCCGAAGCCCAGCAGGTAGCCCAGCCCGTACCAGCGCACGTCCAGCGGGCCGGGCAGGTCCAGCGCAACCGGGTCTATGTGGGGATAGGGAATCTCCAGGAGGGCCGGGGCGGCCGAGGCGAAAAGCCCGGTCACGCGTTCCCCCGGCCCGGAGACGGGTGGTGCGGGAAGGCTACTTCGGCGCCGCGGCGGCCACGCCCGCGCGGCCCTCGGCCTCGGCCAGGTGCAGCTCCACCAGCTGGCGCTCGCCGGTGCCCTTCTCCAGCCCGGGCAGCATCTGGCGGTACAGCTCGGCGGCGCCCTTCCAGTCGTTCCCCTGCTCGCGCAGCAGCGCGGCCTGGTTCAGCGCGTTCTGCTTCATGAAGGGAAGGTCGGCGTCCTTCCCCAGCTCCAGGTATTCATTGATCGCCTCCGCCCGCTTCCCCGACTGCGCCAGGGCGGCGGCAAGGACGAAGCGCGCCTGCTCGGCCACCGGCGTGCCGCCGCCCGCCGCGGGGCGCACCGACTCGATGGCGCGGGCGGCGTCACCCTTGTCGAGATAGATCTGGGCGATGGCGATGCGCGCCTCGTCGGCCTCGGTGGTGCCGGGGTACTGCGTGGTGAAGGTCTGCAGCTGCCGGATCGCCGCCGCGGTGTCGGCCGAGAGGCCGGCCTGCGTCTGCACGTACGCCGCGGCCGCGCGCGCCGCCCGCCCCGACTTGTACACCTGGTAGTACAGGGCCGCGCCCACCCCGGCCAGCACCACGGCCGTGGCGATCATCACCGCCCGCGCGTTCTTGCGCGCCCACTCCGCCAGCTCGGCGGCACGCATCATCACCACGTCGTCGGATTCGACGGCGCTGCGGGGGGCTCGGCGGGCAACGGAGGGCGAAGCCATGCAATCCTCGAACAAGGGTTTGGCGGCGCGCGCGGGTGCGGCGCCGGCGCTGATTACCACAGGGGGAACGCCGACAGGTGCGCCGCACCGTTCGCGCGGGCGCACAAGCGGGTAAAGTTACCGCCTTGCTTGGAGATATGTCAACCTGCGGGGTCTTGTACGCGCGGGTCCGCCGGGGAGTTCCGGATCGTGAAAGCGCGGTGTGGCGAACGTCGGGATGGAGGGCGGCATCGCGGCCGCGGCTGGAGAAGCGGGCACGAGCCACGGAAGCACGCGCATCGAGTGCAGCGCCGGATCGACCGCGCCGCGTGGGGCCCCTCGGGTATCGTGAGATGATGTGGGTGAGCGACGCGATGATGGGGCGCGGCAGGTACAACGATGTCCATCCGATGGAACAGATGTCCCAGGCGCGCCGTCGGTCGCACATGCGGACAGCCCGTGTATCCTCCAGCCCGCCAACGAGATGAATCCAGACGTTTCCTGGGGTCCGCGGCTTGCCCTCGGCCGTGGCAAGCGCAGGTCCATCCATCATCCGTAACGGGAGCGTTGAATGCGTACGATCATGTTTACCCTGTCCCTCGCTGCCCTCCTCGCGTTCGCCGCGCCCGCCGCGGCGCAGACCCAGCCGCCACAGCCGCCGCAGCCGGGCCAGCGCGTGATGCTGCATCTCGCGCGGCGGCAGCCGGTGGAGGGGGTCACGGGACGGCAGGTCCGCGGTACGCTGGTGGCGGCCGACTCGGCCTCGCTCTCGGTGGAGCTGACCCCCGGGGCCGCCCCGGTCCGCATACCGCGGGCTGCGGTGCAACAGACGTACGTGAGCCTTGGCGTGCCGAGCCGGGGGCAGAGCGCGGGGATGGGCGCCGCCATGGGCATCGGCGCCGGAATGACGGCCAGCCTTACGCACATGAAAGACAAGAGGCGTTCCAACACCGAGAACGCGCTGATCGGCGCGGTCGGCGGCGCGCTGGGTGGAGCGTTGGCCGGCGCGTTGTTCCCGCGTGAGCGCTGGGCCGACGCGCCCACGCCGGGCGGCATTTCCATCGCCCCCACGGTCACGTCCAATTCGCACGGGCTGGCGGTGAACATCCGGCTCTGAGCGGATACGAGCGCGAGGCATCGATCTCCCCGCGCTCACCCTGAAGCGGGGGAAGCCTTTCGTTCGCGCGCCAGTTCTTCGAGGTAGAAGAGCCGGGGGTAGTCGCGCCCCACGTGATCCTTCTGACAGGGAGCCCGCCGGGATCGTTCACCGGCGGGCTCTGCTGTCCGTCGTGCTGTTCGTGGCTGCGCTGTCCCTTCGCGTGCCTGCGGCTCAGGTGTCCGGTCGGGACCCGGATGACGCTTCGGCTTCGGCCACGCTCGCCTTGTGGGCGCGGCGGGCGTCGTTCACCAGCTGGTGCGCGCGCCGCGTGGTCTCCGGCTGGCGGTAGAGGCAGAGGCGGAGGATCAGGCCGACCGCCGTGTCCAGGTCCATCCTGTGGCCGGCGGAGATGTACAGCGGGTTGCAGCGGTCGCGCGTACGCAGCGCCACGCCCACCACCTCGCCCTTGTCCACGATCTCGGCCGTGGAGCCCCGTTCGTCGCCCAGCGGCCCGTGCTCGCCGACGAACATCGTCTTCGCGCAGCCGATCGAGGGCAGGTCCAGCAGCACGCCGCCGTGGCACGCCACGCCGAACCGCCGCGGATGCGCGTAGCCGTGCGCATCGAACACCACCACGTCGGGGCGATGCTCCAGCCGCTCCCACGCGGCGGCCAGCGCGGGGATCTCGCGAAAGGAGAGGTATCCGGGGACGTAGGGGAAGCGCAGGTCCACCATCGCGCTCGCCTCCTCCACCGTTTCCATCGTCTCCAGGTCGATGTTGACCACGCCCGCGAAGCCCACGCGGCTGAACCGGTCGGCCGACACGTCGGCGCCGGCCACCAGCCGCGGCGCGAACCCCGGCGGCGCCTGCATCACCAGCCGCTCGCGCAGCGAAACCTGCACCTCGCGCGCTTCCGCGACCTTCAGGTCCCACGAGTGAAGCGCCTGGAAACCTTCCATGCTCGATTCCGGGGTGAGGTGGACCGGGCTACAGCAGCACCACCGGCACCACGTCGGGCGCGGCGGGGTCGTGGGGCTCGGTGACGAACGAGACGGCGACGGTCGGCGCGGTGCCGGTGTTCTTCAGCGCGTGCGCCACGCCGGGCGGGATGGTGAAGCGGAAGACGGCGCCCGCCGGAACCTCGGTGTCCACCACCTCGCCCTCCTCGCGGCAGCGGAAGAGCGCCGGTCCCTGGATCACCAGCGTCTCGGTGCCGCAGCGGTGCAGGTGATTGCCGCGCACCGCTCCGGGCTCCGTCACCACCACGTGCACGTTGCGCTGCCCCCGCAGAGCGTCCGCCCCCAGCGGCTCGAACACGCTTCCCCGCGCGTCCCCGTGGACGGTGAGAGGCTCGACGGTCACGCGGCTCATGGGGCGGTGGAGTCGACGGAGGAGGGCAGGGGCGCGGTCGATTCGACGTGAGGCGAGTGCATCCAATCGCCTGCAAATGCGTGAGATGCGGAGACCTGGTTCACGCCGTTGCGAGCGGCGGCGGTCAGGCGAGGCGCTTCCGGAAGAAGTGCCGCGAGAAGCCGCGGGGATATTCGTCCAGGCGGCCGAACTCCTCGTAGCCGAGCTTCTGGTAGAAGCCGGGCGCCTGGAAGCTGAAGGTGTCGAGCCACACGCCGGTGCAGCCGAGCTCGCGCGCCACCTCCTCGGCGCGGCGCATCAGCTCGGCGCCGGTGCCGCCGCCGCGCAGGCGCTCGTCCAGCCACAGCATCTGCACGAACATCCAGTCCAGGTACACGTCGGCGATCAGCCCACCCACGAGGGCGCTCGCCTCGTCGCGGACGAAGAACCGCACCGGCTGGTGGGCGGGCGCCCCGGTGTACGTGACGTTGAAGGCGTGCAGTGCATGACCGACCGCATCCACGTTCTCCGCTGGCCCAACGTCTTCGCGCGTGATGATCGTCTGCATGGCTCTCCTCGTCGTAGCCCGGGCCGCTGAACCGCCGCGCCGTCCGTACCTCCGCACCCCCGTACATCTGCACCCCCGTACCTCCGCACCCCGCACCCCGCACCCCGCACGACGCCGTTCACCCGT
>DASWMA010000516.1:0-8231 GCA_036399995.1 Longimicrobium sp.
TTGCGCTCGTGCTGGTGCTCGTCGTGTCCTGGATCGCGATCCGAATGACACCACTTGCCGTGGATCAGCGCTTCCGCAAGCTGCAGCTGGTGTCCGCGGCCCTGTACTCGTTGGGGCATGGCGGCAACGACGCGCAGAAGACGATGGGGATCATCGTGGGGCTGCTGGTGGCCACGCAGGACCTGTTCAGGGGGAAGACGGGGTGGATGGCGCACCTCTACCTGGCCAACGCCGACCACGTCCCGCTCTGGATCGAGCTGACCGCCTACTCGCTGATCGCGCTGGGCACGCTGTTCGGCGGGTGGCGCATCGTTCACACCATGGGCTCGCGCATCACGCGGCTGCGCCCGGTGGGCGGCTTCTGCGCCGAGACGGGCGGCGCGCTCTCGATCCTGCTGGCCACCAAGTTCGGCATCCCGGTCTCCACCACGCACACCATCACCGGCTCCATCGTGGGCGTGGGCGCCACGCGCCGCTGGTCGGCGGTGCGCTGGGGGGTGGCGGGGCGGATCGTGTGGGCGTGGGTCCTCACCATCCCCGCGGCGTTCGTGATGTCGGCGCTGGCCTACCTGGTGCTGGGGAACCTGGTCGCTCCGTGACCCGGTGCGGAGGTACGGGGGTACGGAGGTACGGAACTGCTGTCAGGAGATGATGATGAAGCCGCCGCGTCCACACGGGCGCGGCGGCTTTCGCTTCCACGTACCTCCGTACCTAGCGGAGGCTGGGCGAGAACCCGAGCTCGTCGCGGTCGGGGCAGACGAACAGCGCTTCCGCCCCGTGCAGCGCCGGGTGGTGCGGCCCCACGGCGATGAAGGCGGCCAGCGGGTGCCCGGCCCAGCGGCGGCGCAGCGCGGGCGAGGCGCCGGCGATGCGCGCTTCGGCCCCGGCGCCCTGCTTGGCGCGCAGGAGCGCCAGCAGCATCGCCGCGGCGGGCTCGTGGATCTCGCGCACGTCCGCGGCGTCGAGCACCAGCGGGCGGCTGCCGCCGGCCAGCAGCCCGGCGAGCACCACCGCCTGCGTGTCCACCACCTCGGGGAGCGGAAGCGCCGGCACCTCGCCGATGTCTTCCAGCGTGGGGTCGATCAGGTCCAGCATCGGGGTCTCCTCGGTCGCTCGGGGATGATTCCTCACACCATCAACCTCGCCCCGTCCCTTCTCGCGCCCATCCCGGGCGCGTCACGATCCAGTATCCCGTCGACGCGAGCTATCGTGTGGACGCAGCGGCTTGAACTGCGTGAACGCAGAGCATCGGAGAGAAGGGAGTCAGGGGGAGAATCGCGCGAAGTTCTCCCCCTGACTCCCCTTCCTCCGATGCTCGCGGCGAAGCCGCCCACGCAGTTGCGAGCGCCAGCCGCCGCTCAATACTCGTTCTGGTAGGAGACGAACTTGAACCGGCCATCGCGTTCGATGATGGTGCCGAAGAGCCGCTCGGGCTTCGTCCCTCCCTCGCCGCGGAGCGTGACGGTGCAGCGGTCCCACAGGCGGTTGCGGCCTTCCACCCGCGGCTCGGGCGCGCACCGGTGCGACACGTAGCCCAGCGGCTGTCCGCCGCGCCGCGCGAACAGCCGGCCGATGCCCTTCTCGCTCTCCTGCATGGTCAGGAACCAGAGCAGCGCCGGCGCCATCCGCTTCGGTGGGCGGGTGAAGGCGGTGGAGGGATAGTAGAGGTACGCGAACTCCGCGCGCGACAGGATCATCCGCCGCGCCGCCGCCGTGTCGGCCCGCTCCACCGCGCGCACGAAGGCACGCACCAGCGCCTGCCGCGAGCTCTCCCCGCCGTCCAGCCGTCCGGTCTCCGCCAGCCCCTCGCGGAAGCGCCGCAGCTCCTCCTCCGCGGGGAGGATGCTGTCCACGTACGTCCCCGCCGCGGACGCGGCCGGCGCCGCCGCGACGGGAGTCCGCGGCGGGGTGGCGGCGTGCGCCCGCCCCGCATCGCGCCCGCACGCGGCGGAGGCGAGCGCGAGGAACATCGCGAGACCGACCGTACGGGTCGTCATCATCATCGTTGCGAATCCTGCCGTTGAAGTCCGCGAAGGCGGCGCGAAGACGGACTGCGTGCCGTTGTAGCCGCGAGTTCACTCGCATCTTCCGATCACACCTGCAACCCATCTTCATCCCGACATTCCCATTCGCGTTGCCGATCCCGCCGAAACGCCGACCACCGGCCGGCACCCTGGGGCGGGCGCCGGCCGGTGATCGATCGAAGCTGCCTCAGTTGCGGGCGTAGCTGGTCCAGCCCTGCCACCACTTCGTCGTGGCATTGGGATCGGCCGCGCCGCGGTAGCCGGTCGCGGTCACGGAGCCCTGGGCCTTCTGCGCCAAGGCCCCGGTGAAGGCGGCCAGGCCGCCCGTGCGCGCCGGCGAGGCGGCCGCCAGCGACCAGTCGAGCGTGGCCAGCGTGGGCACCGTGTTCCCCGCCGGGAAGGCGGTGAACAGCGAGGCCGCCGACGCTGCCGACGTCTCGATCCCCTTCGCGGCGGCGTCCATCTGGAAGCGGTCGGCGCCCGTCTCGAAGAGCGCGCCGTTCTCCGCCGCCAGGATGCCGCGGATGTCCAGGTCACCCGCGGTGATGCGGTTGTTGGTGGCCGCGTCGCGAATCCCCATCGCCACCGTCCAGCGGGCGATGATCCCGTTCACGTAATAGCCGCCGGTGCCGCGCCGCAGCACCATCCCCCGGCCGCCGCCGGCGGGGATGGCGGTGCCCGTGCCCACCGCGCCCACCACGGTGAAGTTGGCGAAGATGGGGATGGTGTACGGCTGCGAGTTGAAGCCGTTGAGGCAGTTGGCTCCGTTGCAGCCGTCGTTCTCGATCCCCTGCGGGTCGGGCGCGGTGTTCCCGGCGCCGTTGCGCGGCGGGATGATGGTGCTCTGGAAGCCGATCATGAACTGGTTGCGGCCCACGTACCCTTCCGAAGCGTCGAAGTGGTCGTCGCCGCTCTCGTAGCTCACCAGGTACTTGCCGTCCACCGCGCCGCCGAACCACTCGAAGGAGTCGTCGAGCCCGGCGAGCGACTGCAGGTACGACAGCCGCGTTCCCGAACCGACCGCGGCGAAGGTGAAGGAGTTCAGCTCCTGGTCCTGCGCGGGGCCGAAGCCAGCGAACTCCACGCGCACGTAGCGCAGCTCGCCGCTGTCGTCCAGGTTGTTGGTGCCGCCCGAGTAGCTCACGGCCACGTTGGTGCCGCCCGTGTTGGTCCCCTCCAGCAGCACCGGGTCGGCGCGGTTGATGATCCCGTTGCCCACGATCACCAGCCCGCCCCAGTCACCCGGCTGGCGGTCGGTGGCGGGGCGGTTGGAGGTGAACACGATCGGCTTCTCGGCCGTGCCGATGGCGATGATCTTCGCGCCGCGCAGGATGAAGAGCGCCGAGTTCGGCAGCCCCTCGAGGCGCGTGCCTTCCTCGATCGTCAGCGTGGCGCCGTTGGCCACGTGCACGAAGGCGCCCAGCACGTACACGCTGTCGCTGTCGAAGCGGCGGTTGCTGGTGATGTCGGTGCTGATGGTGACCACCGGCCGGTTGAGGAGCGTCACGCTCTGCGCGGCGGTGTACTCGCTCTTCTCCGCCCCGCGGACGGCGGCCACGCGGTAGCTGTAGGTGGCGGTGGGCTCGAGCCCCGAGTCGGTGAAGGGCGACGCCTGCGCCGTCCCCACCGTGGTGAAGCCGGTGCCGGTGCCGGCGGCGCGCTGCACCTCGTACTCGGTGGCCCCCGGCACGGTGTTGAAGGTCACCGTCACCGAGCTGGGGCTGCTGGCGGTCACCGCCAGCCCGGTGGGGGCGAACAGGTCGTCGTCGCTGCCGGTCCCCGATTCGCACGCGGCCAGGCCGACGGTCCCCACGGCGAGGAACGCGCCCAACAGCCGGCGGGAAAGCTGGATCATCGCTGCACCTGAAACAGGTTGGAATGAGAGACTGCGGCGCACGATCCCGTG
This sequence comes from Longimicrobium sp., assembly GCA_036399995.1. Lineage (GTDB taxonomy): Bacteria > Gemmatimonadota > Gemmatimonadetes > Longimicrobiales > Longimicrobiaceae > Longimicrobium. The sequence continues at coordinate 3,931 of DASWMA010000516.1, forward strand.
CGCCGCAGTATTCTCATCCCCCGCCGTAACCGCGCAGCCGGTTCCGTGTCGCGATCTCGTCACGTCTCGTCCATCCCTCCGTCACTCCGAGACGCAACAGCAGGAATCACACGGAGGGAACGGAGGAAACGGAGATTCGTGATGAAGTTCTCCGTTTCCTCCGTTCCCTCCGTGTGATCTGCAGTTGCCGTTCAGGTCACTGGCGGACGGTCACGCCGATCCCCATCGAGCGGCCGGTGTGGTAGCGCTCGCGGACCACGTCGCCCTGGCGCACTTCGAAGGCCGAGTCGAACAGGTTCTCGGCGTCGAGCTTCAGGTCCACCGCGCGGCGCAGCGGCATGCGCAGCGAGAAGTCGACCACGTGGCGCGGCATCTCGTAGCTGTCCGGCAGCGGGCGCTCGGCCGCGCTCACGATCCTCCGCCCCGACACGTTGTAGAGGAGCGTGGCGCTGGTGCCGCGCTCCTCGCCGCTCCAGGTCAGCCCCGCGTTCACCACGTACGGGCTCTGCCCCACCATCGGCCGGCGCGCGTTGGTCTGGCTGCTGATGTCGGTGCCGATGTCGATCCGGCTCTTCATCAGCGTGGCGTTGGTGAAGAAGGTCATCCGCTCGAGCCAGGGCGCCACGAAGCCCAGCTGCTTCCGCGCCTCGACCTCCACCCCGTAGTTCCGCGCGGCGCGTGCGTTCACGAAGGTCACGATCGGCGTGCCCGAGGTGGCCAGGTACACCCGCTCGATCGGGTCGGTGAAGCGCTTGGCGAAGAGGGCGACCGACAGCACCTCGCCGCTGTTGGGGTACAGCTCCCAGCGCAGGTCGAAGTTGTCGATCAGCGTGCGCTGCAGCTCCTCGTTGCCGCGCACCTGCTCGTCGCCCAGCACGTTGCGGTACTGGATCGGCGCGATCTCGCGGTACTCGGGGCGGCTGAGGGTGCGCGAGAAGCTGACCCGCAGGTTCTGCACGTCGTTCACCGCCCAGTTCAGCGCCAGCGACGGGAGAACGTCGGTGTAGACCGGCTCCGCGCGCACCGGGTCGCCGAAGGTGGGGGTGGCGTTCACCGTCACCTCCGAGCGCTCCACCCGCGCGCCGCCGACCAGGCGCAGAGACGGGGTGACGAAGAACTCCAGCATCCCGTACCCGGCTGACAGCCGGTCGCGCGCGTCGTACGAGCCGCCGGCGGAAAGGGAGGTGATGTTCAGCACGGCCTGCCCCGGCGCGGTCAGGTGCCCGTCGAAGATCTCCTCGGGCGAGCCCTCGCGCGCCTCGCGCGGCAGCGTGCCGGGCGCCGAGATGCTGAAGCTGCGGTTCAGCGCGTCACGGTCGGTGGCGCGGAACAGGCCGCCCACCTTCAGCCGGTGCGCGCGGGCGCCGCGGCCCAGCATCACCTGCCAGTCGGCCGAGCCCTCCCACGAGCTCTCGTGCAGCTCGCCGAAGGTGCGCACCGCCGCCTCGTTGCTCCCGGCGAACCAGGCGGGGGCCAGCTCGGTGCCGGTGGCGGGGTCGGTCTCGGCCGAGTAGACGATCTCGGAGCGGTCGGGCTCCACCCGGTCGACCGCGCTGTTCGACACGCTCCAGGTGAAGTTGCTGCGGCCGAACAGGAGGTGCTCGCCGCGCAGCTGGTTGCTGCGCACGGCGCGCTCCACGAAGCGCAGGCGGTCGATCAGCAGCGGGATGTTGCCCAGGTTCTCGGTGCCGCCCACCTCGCTGCGCCCCTCGTTGTCGGCGCCGCGGTTGTACGAGTTGTTGAAGTCGACCCGCGACCCCGTCCCCAGCCGGTAGGTCAGGTTGGCCACGCCGCCCCAGAGAACGCTGGTGATGGCGCTGTTCCCCGTGAAGCGCGACGCCACCTCGGCCCCGCCCTCGGCGTCGGGCTGGGCGGTGGCGCGCACCTCGTTTACGTGCGCCTCGTAGCTGTGCGAATAGGTGCCGCTGGCCACCAGCCCCAGCTCGCGGCCGAACACGTCGGTGGAGCCGCCGAACGAGAGGGCGGCCGAGCCGCTGGGCTTCCCTTCGGTGGCACGGGTCGACCAGGCGTTGCGCAGCGAGCCGATCAGCCGGTTCTTGTCGTCGTTCGTCAGCCGCCCGCTCAGGTCGGTGTGCTGCAGGATCGACGGGAGCCGGCGGTCCGTGCCGCCGAAGCCCAGCCACTCCTGGCCCACCGTGGGCGCGAAGGGGAGGCGGCGGCCGGTGACGGCGCTGTTCAGGCCGGTGCTGACCGACAGGTTGAAGAACGGGCGGGCCGGCGCCTCGCGGGTGCGGATGTTCACCTGCGCGCCGCTGAAGTCGCCCGGCTGGTCGGGGGTGAAGGTCTTGCTGGTGGTGATGGCCGACAGGAGGCCCGACGGGAACAGGTCCAGCGGCACCACCTTGCGCTCGGGCTCGGGGCTGGGGATGCGCGCGCCGTTCAGCGAGGTGGTGGTGTAGCGCTCGTCCAGGCCGCGCACGAACACGTACTTCCCGTCCTGCACGGTCACCCCGCTCACCCGCTGCACCGCCTGTGCGGCGTCGCTGTCGGGCGAGCGGGCGATCTGCTCGGCGGTCACGGAGTTCACCACCCCCGTGGCCGTCCGCTGCTCGTCGAGCGCGCGGTTCACGCTCCCACGCTCGCGGGTGGCCGTGGCCGTCACCCCGGCGAGCTGCACGCCCTGCGGCGAGAGCGTGACGTCGAGGCTGGCCACGCCGCCGGCCGTGACGCGCACGCCGGTGACGGTCTTGGCTCCGTAGCCGATCAGCGTGACGGCCAGCGAGTGGTCGCCCGCGGGCACGCCCCGCAGCGTGTAGCGGCCGTCCACGGCCGCCATCGCGGCGACCTGGGTGCCCTGCACCGCCACGCGCGCGGCGGGAAGCGGGCGTCCGGTCTGCGAATCCAGGATACGCCCGGTGACCTGCCCGGTGCCCTGGGCGGCCGCGCCGAGCGGAAGAACGAGCGTCAGGAGCAACGCCGCGAGCAAATGCCTGAGCGGTCGGCCTGGCATCTTGATGGTGACCTCGGTCTGGGTGTGCGGGCGGGCCGGGGGCTCCGGCCCGCGAGACGCACTGAGGTTACCGGCCCAACGCATCGGGCCATGCACCGGGCCGTCACCGTTGCGTCACGAGTCCGCGAGCGAGGTGTGAAGGATCGTCGAACGGCCGGCGGGGGGATGACGCGGGCGCCGTGAAAAAGCGCCGTTACGCGCCTCGGATCGAAGCGCCCAGCCGTTACGAAGCCTTGTGACGGCGGGAGAACGGCGGGGTTGGGGCGTGTCGCACGCTGGAGCGCGCATCCCTCACACAGGTGTGAGGCGGCTGTATCTCTCCGGAAGGATGATCCGCGCCACGCTGACGGCGTACGAGACGACGAAGTTCCAGCCTCGGTGCGCGCGGTTGCGCACGAGTGAGACCAGATCTGGCGATTTGGTGTGCAATCCCTGGCGTCGGCTGGACGCTGATTGTGGAAACCGTATGAACGCAGAGCATCGGAGGAAAGGGAGTCAGAGGGAGAACTTCACCGCGGTTTTCTCCCCCTGACTCCCCTTCCTCCAATACTCGCGGCGAAGCCGCCACTCAACGGACCTCGCCCGCCTCACGCATCGGCGCGGGCGGGCGAGGATCCGTCGTTCGTCCGACTGCGGGAACCGGCCTACTTCGCGGCAACCTCGCGGCTCAGGCGGTACATCTCGGCGGCGCGGTCGGGGTTGCCCTTGCGGTCGTAGGCGATCCCCATGGCATAGTAGGCCTTGCTGCTGTCGGGCACGATGCGCACGGCGGTCTCCAGCACCGCGATGGCGCCGTCGCTGTCGGCGGTCTGGTTCAGCGCCTCGCCCAGCAGCAGGTAGGCCGCGGCGTTCTCCGGCGCCAGCTCCACCGCCCGGCGCAGCGTGAGCACCGCCGCGGGGTAGTTGCCGCGCTTGAACAGCGCCTGGCCCAGCTGCAGGTGCACGGCCGGCTCGTCGGGGGCCAGCTTCTCGGCGCGGCGCAGCTCCTTCTCGGCGGCCTCGTGCTTCCCCTGCGCGGCCAGCGCGGTGGCCAGCCCCATCAGCGCCCGCAGGCTGTCGGGGCGCACGGCCACCACCGCCGCGAAGGCGTCGGCGGCGCCGGCGTGGTTGCCGGTCTCGGCCAGCGCCTCGGCACGCTCCAGGTTCTCGGCCAGCGACGGGTCAAGCGGCTCGGGCGCCGCCGCCGCGCGGGTGCGGCGCGCGCCGCGCGCGGGCTTGCCGTTCTCGGCCGCGGCGGCCGGCGCGGCCGCCTCGGGTGCGGGCGCGGCGGCCTGCGCGGGCGCCTCGGCGGCGTCCGGCAGGGTATCCTGCGGTTCGTTGTCCTGGGTCT
>DASWMA010000517.1:0-1539 GCA_036399995.1 Longimicrobium sp.
GGCGGCGGGGTCGCGCAGCTCCGCGGCGGTGGGGACGACCACGGCGCCGCCGGCGGCCAGGATCCCCAGCGTCTCGTAGACGCTCATGTCGAAGCTGAGGGAAGACAGCAGGAGCACGCGGTCGTCCGCGCCCACCCCCCAGCCGCGGTTCAGGTCGGCGAGGTTGTTGACCACCCCCCGGTGCGCCAGCGCGATCCCCTTGGGGATCCCGGTGGAGCCGGAGGTGAAGATCACGTACGCCAGGTTGCGCGGCTCCACGCCGCTCTCCGGGACCTCGCCGGATTCCGCCGCGATCGCCGCCCGGTCGCCATCCACGCTCACCACGGGAAGCGACCGCGCCGGAAGGGCGTCCCGCAGGGATTCCTGCGTGAGCAGCACGGCGACGGAGGACGAGGAAAGCATGGAGCCGAGCCGCTCGGCCGGGTACGCCGGGTCCAGCGGGACGTAGGCGCCGCCCGCCTTGAGCACGCCCAGGATGGCGGCCACCAGCTCCGGGCCGCGCTCCAGGCAGATCCCCACCCGCACCTCGGGGCCCACGCCGTGCACCCGGAGGTGGTTGGCCAGCCGGTTGGCACGCAGGTCGAGCTCGAGGTAGCTCATCACCTCGCCGCCGAACACCACGGCGGCCGCTTCCGGCGCGTTGCGCGCGTGCGCCTCGAAGAGCTCGTGCAGGCAGGCGTCCGCGGGGAACTCCGCCCCGGTGCGGTTCCACTCCTCCAGCACGGCCGACCGCTCCGCCTCGCCCAGCAGGTCCAGCGCCCCCAGCGGGCGCTCGGGATCGGCCGCCATCTCTTCCAGCAGGCGGGCGAAGTGGCCCAGCATCCGGTCCACCGCCGCGGCGTCGAAGAGGTCGGCGTCGTAGTGGATGCACGCGCGGAGCGGCGCCTCGCCATCCACCGCCAGCACCAGCCGGTACCCCGGATGCTCGCGCACGCTGACGCTCCGCCCCTCCGTCTGGAAGGCGGCTTCGAACGACCGCGGCCGGTAGTCGACAAACGTGTCGAAGAGGGGGGCGTCCTGCGGGAGGCCGCTCCACCGCTGGAGATCCGCCAGGGCGGCGTGCTGGTGGGGGCCGAGGGCCGCGTTCCGGGCGGCGACCTCCTCCAGCCAGTCGACGACGCGCGCTGCGGGCGGGAGGGGAACGCGGATGGGGACGGTGTTGATGAGCATCCCCACCATCCCCTCCGCGTCCTCCAACCCGGTGGCGCGCCCGTGGCGCACCGTCCCGAACACCGCCTCGGTGCTTCCCGTGTAGCGCCCCAGCAGGAGCGCCCAGGCCCCCTGCACCACGGTGTTCACGAACACGCCGCGGTCGCGCTTCAGGGCGCGGAGCGCGGCGTCGGCCGCGGGCGAGAGGCGCAGCTCGCGCGCGCCGAAGTGCGGCTCGGCGCGCGGGTCGCGGGGCGCGCTCCGGATCGGCCGCACGGGGGCCGGCGCTTCGAGGCCCCCCAGGATGCCCGTCCAGTACGCCTCGTCCGCCGCGCCGTCCCGCTCCCGCAGCCACCGGACGTGGTCGCCAAACGGGCGGGGGACGGGCAG
>DASWMA010000518.1:0-11923 GCA_036399995.1 Longimicrobium sp.
CAGAAAATTTCGATACTCAGCTCATTCCCACCCTGCAGCCACTCGTCGACGAGTCCGGCGCTGACGCAATCGTCGGAACCCACGTCGACGCGCAAGGGAGTGTCCGGTGCGGTCAGGTTGCAACTAAATCGACGAAGAACCATGAAAGAAGCAGTGACCCCGGCCGTTGAAGCCTCGCGCAGTTTGCGAGGCTTCCTGTCGTTGTAGCCCGTGGCTTCAGCCGCCTTTCTGGACGCCTGTCGCACGGCACCAATCATCGTCCCGCGCCGACCCAGCCTCGCGCAGTTTGCGAGGCTTTTCGTGGTTGTTGTTGCGGCTTCAGCCGCCGGTGGACGATGCCGGGGATGGGCGGGTTGCCCGGATCGACCCGCCGGGGAGCTCGTCATCCAGCCCCGGCGATTGGCGGCCCGCGCCCTCGTCTGGTAGCTTTCGTCGCAACCCGCTTCAACGGTCGATGCACGACGGCCCGTCCGCCGCAGTGGCCCCGGGCGGACCCGTTCCCTTCTCTCGCACACGCGCGCCCAATGACCAGACTTCTCGCCGTCCTGTCGCTCTCGCTGCTGGCCGCCGCCTGCCAGCCGTCGGCGCAGCCCGCCACGTCACCCGCCGCGTCGCAGGGCGGCGCGCGCGAGACCACCGCGCAGGATCGCGAGGCGGTGCTCGCGTCGATCCAGGGCTTCATGGACGGGCTCCGCGCCGGCGACACCACGAAGATGAGCATGTACGTGGACTCGGTCACGCGCTTCACCCTCCTGCGCCCCGCGCGCGAGGGGGGAACGCGGGCGATGGTGCTGAGCGGCACCGAGTTCATCCGCCTGGTCACCCGCCAGGGCCAGCCCGGCATCGACGAGCCGATCCGCAACCCGGTGGTGCACGTGAGCGGCGACCTGGCCTCGGTGTGGGCCGAATACCAGGTGCGGCGCGGCGACACCGTCACGCACTGCGGCTTCGACGCCTTCCACCTGGCCCGGCGCAACGGGCGGTGGATGTTCATGAACATCGCCGACACCTTCCAGCCCACGGGGTGCGGCGCCGCCTGGCCGCGGTAGCCTGGAGGCCGGCCGTTCACCGCGGACGACGGTGACGTCTGGCGGTGAGCCGGGGATGCGTAGCGAAGGAAGAACGGACGTGTGAGCCCGCTCCCGGCGTATGTCCGGGGCGGGCTCGCCGGCGTCGCGACGCCGGGGTTGCGGCTACGAACGTTTGCTTGTCTCCCGGAGGCGTGCGGGCACAACTTCCTTTCCCGTCGCATCCGAACGCCGGTCCCCACGGACGCGGCGGGCGGCGATCGGGCGGTTCCCCCTTCATCATCCACGCGGGAGACGGGACAATGAGCACGTTGATGCAATGGAACGAAGACGCGTACATCCGGCCGATGGTGGACGACGGCACCAAGCCCGACGGCGACTGCCAGCAGACCTCGGTGCGCTTCCTGGCCGGGTCGGGCGTCACCAACGCGGGCGGGTACTGGCAGATGGACGTGGCCGACGCGGTGTGCGAGCAGATCGGGCTGGTGCGGGGTGTGTCGTTCGTGGCCACCGTCACCTTCAACCCCAGCATCGACGTCATCCCCGACCCCAGCTACGTGATGACCGCGCACACGGCGTCGGGCGGGTACGTCACCCTGTACGCCCGCACCTGGAACTGCAAGTGCGAGCCGAAGCCCGACACCCCCTTCGATTACCACGTGGCGATCGCCTACGACTTCGTCGGCAAGACCGACGGCTGAAGCAGCACCGATCCGCGTCACCCGCCCGGGGCCGTCCGCGATGGCCCCGGGCTCGTCACATCCTCCCACGCCGATCCCGCCTCTCACGCTGCGCACGGGACGGCCAAATTCGTGCGTGTCGCCCCGCCTTCGCGTGTGCCGGGAACCGCCCGCCGCGGCTCTCACCGGCGAACGCCCCGATGCAGACGATGCAGGATGCTGGAAGCCAGGAGAGACAGGTGACGGAAACCGCAGCCGGAACGGCCGCCACGGCCGGAGCCGGAGCGCAGCGCAATGCCGCCGACGCCGTCTTCGCCGGCCCCGGCGAGATGCGCGCCCTCTGCCGCGCCTTCGACTGGGGCTCCACCGCGCTGGGGCCGGTGGAGGGGTGGCCGCACAGCCTGCGCATCACCGCGGGCGTCGTGCTGGGGTCGCGCAACCCGATGTTCCTGTTCTGGGGCCCGGAGCTGGTGCAGCTCTACAACGACGCCTACCGCCCCAGCCTGGGCGAGGGGGGCCGCCACCCCCGCGCGCTCGGCGCGAGCGGCCGCGAGTTCTGGCCCGACATCTGGGACACCATCGGCCCGCAGATCGAGCAGGTGATGACCACCGGCGAGGCTACCTGGCACGAAGACCAGTACCTCCCCATCGAGCGCAACGGCGGGCTCGAGAACGTGTGGTGGACGTACGGATACAGCCCCGTGCCCGGCGACCACGGCAAGATCGCGGGAACGCTGGTGGTGTGCCAGGAGACCACCCGGCGCGTGCTGGGCGAGCGCGAGCGCGAGCGGCTGCTGGCCGACACGGCGCGCGCCGAGCGGCGGGTGGCGCGCATCCTCGAGCAGGTGAGCCAGAACCACCTGACCATGGACGCCGATTTCCGCATCCTCACCGTGAACGCGGCGGCCGAGCGGGGGGTGGGGAGGACGGCGGACGAGCTGCGGGGGATGACCCACTGGGAGGCGTTCCCCGCCTCGGTGGGCACCGAGGCCGAGCGGCACTACCGGCGGGTCGTCGCCGAAAGGGCCGAGGCGCACTTCACCCATCACTACGTGGGCGAGGGGTACGACCTGCACGTGGAGGTCGACGCCTATCCCACCGACGAGGGGGGGATCGCCCTCTTCTGGCGCGACGTCTCGCAGCGGGTGAACGCCGAGCGCGCGCTGCGCGAGAGCGAGGCGCGCTACCGGGCGCTGTTCGAGTCGCTCGACGAGGGGTTCTGCGTGATCCAGGTGCTCTTCGACGACGCCGGCCGGCCCGTCGACTACCTGTTCGTGGAGACCAACCCGGCGTTCGAGGAGCAGACCGGGCTGGTGGACGCCCGAGGCCGCGCCGCGCGCGAGCTGGTGCCCTCGCTCGAGGAGCACTGGTTCGAGATGTACGGCCGGGTGGCCCGCACCGGCGAGCCGGTGCGCTTCGAGAGCGGGTCCGACGCGATGGGGCGCTGGTTCGAGGTCTACGCCTTCCGCATCGGGCGCCCCGAAGAGCGGCACGTGGCCCTCCTCTTCCAGGACATCAGCGCCGCGCGCGCCGCGGCGAAGGAGCGCGAGCGGCTGGTGCGCGCGCTCGAGGTGGAGCGCGAGCGGCTGGCGTACGTGTTTCAGCGCGCGCCGGCGTTCCTGGCCGTGCTCCGCGGGCCGGACCACGTGTTCGAGCTGGTGAACGACGCCTACCTGCAGCTCGTGGGACACCGCGAGCTGGTGGGGAGGCCCGTGCGCGAGGCGCTTCCCGAGGTGCGCGAGCAGGGCTTCATCGCCCTGCTCGACCGGGTGCTGGCCACCGGCGAGCCGTTCGTGGGGCGCGAGCTGCCGGTGCTGCTGGCCCGCACCCCCGGCGCGCCGCCCGAGGAGCGCTTCGTCGACTTCGTGTACCTGCCGCTGGTGGAGGCAGACGGCACGCGCGCGGGGCTGATCGCGCACGGCACCGACGTGACCGCGCAGGTGCTGGCCCGGCGCGAGGTGGAGCGGCTGCTGGCCGAGAGCGAGCAGGCCCGCGCCGACGCCGAGGCCGCGCGCGCCGAGGCGGAGGCGGCCAACCGCTCCAAGAGCGAGTTCCTGGCGGTGATGAGCCACGAGCTGCGCACGCCGCTCAACGCCATCGGCGGCTACGCCGAGCTGATCGAGATGGGGATCCGCGGGCCGGTCACGCCGCAGCAGGGTGAAGACCTGCGGCGCATCCAGACCAGCCAGCGGCACCTGCTGGGGCTGATCAACGAGGTGCTCAACTACGCCAAGCTCGAAACCGGCACCGTGCACTTCTACGTGGCCGAGGTGCCGGTGCGCGAGGCGGTGGGCGCCGCCGAGCTGCTGGTGGCGCCGCAGGCACGTGCCAAGGGGCTCGCGCTGGTGGTGTCGCAATGCTCCCCGGAGCTCGCCGCGCTGGCCGACGGCGAGAAGCTGCGGCAGATCCTGGCCAACCTCCTCTCCAACGCGGTGAAGTTCACCGACCGCGGCGGGCGGGTGGAGATCGCGTGCAGCGAGGTGGAGGGGCGCGTGGAGATCGCCGTGGCCGACACCGGCATCGGGATCGCCGCCGACAAGCTGGCCGCCATCTTCGACCCGTTCGTGCAGGTGCGCTCCGACCTGACGCGCCCGCACGAGGGGACCGGGCTGGGGCTGGCCATCAGCCGCGACCTGGCCCGCGGCATGGGCGGCGACCTGACCGTGCGCAGCACCCCCGGCGCCGGCAGCGTCTTCACGCTCACCCTGCCGCGGGCGTAAACCCCTCGTGACGAGGGTCCCCGCACGTATCGGTGGCGAGGACAATTGCGTCGGGTCGGTGATTGAAGGGAGGAAAGCTGCTTCAGGAGCTTGTCCCGGGACGAGATCCGAGGGTTTATCGAGTTCTTCCGAGCCACACCGGGGACGGACCGGTGCTGATCCCGACCGGTCTCTTGCTCATCTTTTCCACTGGACACATCTTGCCCGCACTGCTTGGCTCTCCCCCGCCTTTATTCCCAATTCCCGGAGTGACGCATGACGTACGCCCGTTCAGTTGTTGCCATCCTCATGACCCTTGGTGCCGCGCCCGTATTTGCACAAGCGGCCGCAACGGCGCCGCCCTCGGGGGTGTCGGGGGAATCCCTCAGGATCCAGTTACAGCGTGACCTTTCCCAACTCGCGCTGAAATGCTATCCCAAAATTGATGACCTTCACGATCCGGCGATTCCCTCCGAGATCAGCAGCTCTCCCGACCTCGACAACGTACCATTCCGGATCGCGCAGGCGGATCTCTCGCGCATTTTCCTGTACGTTTTCACGGAACAGAAGCTGAGTCATTGGACCAGTGCGCCTGCTGTCGCAAAGCGGTTCTTGGCTCTGCCACCCGTTCGGCCACTTCCCACTGCGGGAGAGGACAATTACCTCTACGTGCAGACGTGCATGTCGCTATTGCAGGGAGCGGTAGAGGGCGGCTTCAAGGCAAAGATCCCCGCGGTGAACTTGGGTGCTGCGCTCTCGAGCGAATACGAGAACAGCAAGCGCCAAGATCTCGCGTACGTCCGCGGTCGGTTCGACTCTCCCTTCGGCGCCGCACTCAATGGTCGGATGACGGTCAGCGACCAAGTGCACGCCCGGTTCGCGGTCTGGTCGATGTACGTACAGAACCCCACGCTCTCCACGGGTGGCGCATATTACCTGGATCATGCCACGGGATGGCTGCGCACGTATCTCTTTAAGACTGCCCGGCAGTTGCGCGCGCGGGTTCAGGCTGAGGCGGGTGCGAACTGGCTGCTGGCTAGCATCAATTCGAGCCTCAGGGCGGAGGCACAGTCGGATCAGGACATCAGTGGAAACCAATACCTAATCTGGGTCGTTCCGGTGCAAGGCAATGTTACGACTTACGATACGCACTTCGAGCCGATCCCGCCGGCGTCCGAAATCCGGCAGGCGCTGGAAAACGTCGCTCAGCAGGAAATTGGCAAGAACGCGACGTTGCACCTTGCCTCGGTCGCCGGACGGCAGGAGCACCGGCAGGTGATCTACGGTCTTCCGGTAATTGACTGCGACCGCAACCGCTGGGTGCTCAACCCTGCGTTGTCCGAGCCGCGCAAGGGCCGTGTAGAGATCACCTCGGTCGACACGGCCCAAGGTAGGTGCGAGTTCTCGGTCCGGTATACGTACTCTTGGCCGGCGATCGAGGAGGAAGTCCGAAGCACCGGTGAGGTGGTGCTGAACTACTCGCTGGAGTACAAGTCGAAAGTCCAGCAGCCGGGAGCGCAGGCGCAGACGCTCGTCGTCAAGGCGGTGGCGAGGATCTTGGGCGCGGTGGAGCCTCGGATTACACCGTTGGAAGGCGGGGTGATCGCCCGGTTCAGCAATGCGGACAGCGTTCTCAGCTTTCGCGCGCCGCTGGAACTCTACCATTCGCAGGTGAACATCGCATTGGACTCATTCGGAGCGGGCGGACGGGCCGCGGGTGTGCAGGGAAGCCTCACCTGCGCCGACCGCGCAACGCCGGTCCGTGTATGGGTGAGCCGCCGCTCGGCAGGGGTTTTCGAAGCCGAGGGTGAGCAGAGCTTGGCGGGTGGCGCCCTACCGAAGGTGAATCGCTGCGTCGTCAAGGCCACGATCCCGGTGCCTCTGATGTCGGGTATCATCACGCAACGTCCGATTGAGGTGATCCTTACGAACGTGGCGTTTCCTCCTGCTGAAACGCTCCCGGTGACGCAGTAGGTGCGCAGGGCGTGTCGGTCGACGATCACGCCTCCCTGTGCTTCTCTGGAGTGGTGGCGCGGTGTGCCGGCTGGGTTGTGGTAGCCACTGTGGTTCGAGGCACGGTCCCCACTCCGCCACACTGTGCCTGTGACGGCTCATCACGCAAATGAGCCCGGCGCCGATCACGACGGGCCGGGCTCCGCCTCATCCATCATCCCTATTCCAGAAGCGACGCATGAGCAATGGCGCATCCCGGGGTCATTCGCCAATCTGACTGCGTAGCCCAACCGGAGCTCGTTCGGCGCAGAGAGAGATCGATGTCTGGCCCCACTCCCGCCGACACCTCCGTCGCCCCCGTGCCCGAGCGGATGCGCGCCGCGCGCTACCACCGCGCCGAGCGCGCGCTGCGGGTGGAGGACGTGCCCGTGCCGCGGCCGGCGCCCGGCGAGGTGCTGGTGCGGGTGATGGCGTGCGGGATCTGCCTGTCGGACGTGCACCTGCTGGACGGGTCGCTGCGCACGCCGCTGCCGGTGCTCACCCCCGGGCACGAGGCGTCGGGGGTGATCGCGCGCGTCGGAGACCAGGTGCCGGCGTTCTGGCGGCCGGGGGAGCGCGTGGTGATGTCGGGCGGCAAGCCGTGCGGCACCTGCGCCAAGTGCGCACGCGGGCACGGCCAGGCGGCGTGCCTCAACTTCCACATCATGGGCTTCCACTACGACGGCGCGTGGGCCCAGTACATCGTGGTGCCGTACGCCGGCCTCACCCCCATCCCCGACTCCCTCCCCTTCGAGCAGGCGGCGATCCTGGCCGACGCGGTGTCCACGCCCTACGCGGGGCTCGTGGACCGCGGCGGGCTGCGCCCCGGCGAGTCGGTGGCGCTGTGGGGGATCGGCGGGCTGGGCGTGCACGCGGTGCAGATCGCGCGGATGGTGGGCGCCGCGCCGGTGATCGCCGTCGACACGCTGCCGGCGGCGCGGGAGCGCGCGCTGGCCGCCGGCGCCGACGTGGCGCTGGACCCCGGCGCGGACGACGTGCCCGGGCGCATCCGCGAGCTGACGGACGGGCTGGGCGTGGACTTGGCGGTGGACCTGGTGGGTGCCAATGCGGTGCTCGCCCAGGCCGCCGCATCGCTGGGCCGCAACGGCCGCGTGGTGATGATCGGCCTGTCGCCCGAGCCGATCCAGCTGGGGCAGGGGACGATGTTCGGGGTGATGTCGCAGTCGCTGCTGGGCCACCTGGGCTACCGCAAGGAGCATCTCGACCAGCTCGTGACCCTCGTCGCCAGCGGCCGGCTCGACGTATCGCGCTCGGTGAGCGGCGTGATGCCGCTGGAAGACGTGGCTCGCGGCGTGGAGCGCCTGGCGAAGAAGGAAGGCCACCCGATCCGGCTGGTGGTGCGGCCCTGATCGTCGCGGAGTGGCCACGTCCGTGTGGTCGCGGTGGATAGAAGAAACAGCGACCCGAGTCGTTGAAGCCTCGCGCGGTTTGCGAGGCTTTTCGTCGTTGTTGCTGCGGCTTCAGCCTCCGGTGGACGGAGCCCTGCGACTGCGCGTCCGGGTGCACGGAAGCTGCAGCCCGACTTCGACTGAAGAACGGACGGGTGAGCAAGGAGAGAAGACGCATGACGTGGAAGACGATCGTCCCCGCCGCGCTGGCGCTGGGGATCGGGATCGGTGCGGGGCAGGCGCTGGTGCGCGGCGAGCCCGAGCCGCCGCCGGCTCGCGCGCAGCCGGCCGCGCAGGAAGACGTGGTGGTGCGGGTGGCGCGTCAGGTCACGCCCGCGGTGGTGAGCATCTCCACGCGCACCGGGGCCGGTTCTGGCGTGCTGGTGCGGCGCGACGGGGTGATCCTGACCAACGCGCACGTGGTGGGGAACAGCCGCGACGTGGTGGTGGGGATGCAGAACGGCCAGCAGGTGCCGGGCACGGTGCTCGGCCGCGACCCGCAGCTCGACGTGGCGGTGGTGCGCGTGGCCGGCGGCAACTTTCCCGTGGCGCCGCTGGGCGACTCCGACCGCCTGTCGGTGGGGCAGACGGCCATCGCCATCGGCAACCCGCTGGGGCTGGACCGCACCGTCACCACCGGCGTGGTGTCGGCCGTCAACCGCTCGCTGGGCGGGCAGTTCGACGCGCTGATCCAGACCGACGCGGCCATCAACCCCGGCAACTCGGGCGGGCCGCTGCTGAACACGGCGGGGCAGGTGATCGGCATCAACACCATCGTGCTGCGCGACCCCACCGGCTACGGCGCCGCGCCGGGGCTGGGGTTCGCCATCCCCATCAACCTGGCCAACGACATCGCGCAGCAGGTGCTCACCACCGGGCGCATCCGCCGCGCCCTGCTGGGCGTGCAGTACAACGAGATCACCCCCGAGATCGCGGCGCAGTTCGGCCTGCCGGTGGAGCGTGGGGTGATCCTGATGGCGGTGGTGCCCGGCACCCCGGCCGCGAACGCCGGCCTGCGCCCCGGCGACATCGTGACCGCCGCCGATGGGGCCACCATCGACGTGGCGGGTGACATGCGGCGCCTGCTGCGCGAGCGGGAGCCGGGCTCCCGCGTCACCTTCACCGTGCTGCGCCCCACCGGCACCGCGCGCGTGGCCGTGCAGCTGGGCGAAGTGCTGATCCGGTAGCGGCGGGCCATGGCGCCCCAGCCTGCCGCACCAGCAAGATCGAGATATCTCACGCGGAGTCAGCGGAGCCAACGGAAAATGAAGTTTTCCGTTCACTCCGTTCGCTCCGTGTGAAACCACTCCTTTTCAGGATATGGTTATGAGATCCGGCTCCGTCGCCGCCGGACTAAGCCCCCCGAAGTGGATCAATCCCCGCCCGGCGTGGCGGCTGCCGTGACCCGCTCCACGCCGGGAGAAGCGGGGGGCGGCCCCGAGCCGGCGGGGCGGTTGCGCGCCTCCTGCTCCTCCTCCACGCCGAGGTCCACCCTGGTGGTCCGCCCGATTCTTGCGCACACCCGGCGGGTCGACACCACGAACCGGGCTGCTACACGGCGCGTACGGTCGATGCGCCTGCAAACGGCGTCGTTTCGCCACCTCCCTTCGCCCGAGCCGTCTCCATGGAACAAGACATCCATCGGCCCGCCCCGCACCCGGCGCTCGAGCCGGCCGCCGCCCCGCCGCGGACGTTCGCGCGCCGCATCGACTGCGGCAACGCGCCGAAGGTGCCCGCTGCCGTGCCGGTGCACCCCGCCGTCGGCGACGGCAAACCCGGCGTGGGCGGGGGCGCTTGAGCGAGCCGGCCGCCACCGCGGCTGAAGGCGCGCCCGAGCTCCACCTCCGATCCGTCCGCCCGCTCCGCGGCGCCAGCCTGTGGGGCACGCGGCCCGTCGTGGCGTGCGAGGTGGAGATCGATCCGCCGCTCGCCGCCCAGCCGCCCGCGGGCATCCCCGGCCTCCTCGACCGGCTGTCCGCGGCGCTCCCCGATCTCACGTCCGCGGATGACGCGGACGGCGACGACGACGCACCCGCCGCGTGGGCCGACCTGGTCGGCCGCATCGCGACGGCGCTGCAGGCGCGCGCGTGCTCGGCGCCCACCTTCCACCGCGTGATCGCGGGGAAGCACGGCGACCCGCCGCAGGTGGCGGTGGGCTACAGCGAGGAAGAGCTGGGGATCGAGAGCCTGTACGAGGCGGCCGCGCTGCTGCGGCGCTGCCTGCGCGGCGAAGACGCGGGGGTGGACGAAGCGGTGGCGCTGCTGAAGGGCGTGTACCAGGAGGCGCGCCCCGGCCCCACCACGCTGGTGCTGATCGAAGAGGCGGAGCGGCGCGGGATCCCCGTGCGGCGCTTCCCCGGCGACGAGGTGGTGCAGCTGGGCCTGGGCCGCAACCTGCGCCGGCTCGACGCCACGATGACCGACTTCACCAGCGTCATCGCCACCGACATCACGTCGGACAAGGACCGCACCAAGCGCCTCCTCGAGCGCGTGGGCCTCCCCGTCCCCGGCGGCGGCGTGGCGAAGACGGAGGAAGAGGCGGTGCGCATCGCCGCGCGCCTGGGCTTTCCCGTGCTGATCAAGCCTCTCGATGCCAACGACGGACGCGGCATCTCGGGACGGCTGGAGAGCGAAGCGCAGGTGCGCGCCGCCTGGCCGGTGGCCGTGGCCGAGCACCCGTGCGTGGTGGTGGAGCGCTTCATCGCCGGCCGCGACCACCGCGTGGTCGTGGTCGCGGGCCGCGTCGTCGCCGTCGCGGAGCGGGTGCCGGCGCACGTGGTGGGCGACGGCCGGCGCACCATCCGCGAGCTGGCCGAAGAGGTGAACCGCGAGCCGAAGCGCGACCCGCTCCATCCCCGCCCCACGCTGGTGCCGATCCCGCTGGACGAGATCACCATCGCCTTCCTCGCCCGCAGCGGCCGCTCGCTCGAGACGGTGCCGGCGGAGGGGGAACGGGTGGATCTGCGCGCCACCGCCAACATCTCCACCGGGGGGACGTCGGTGGACCGGACGGACGAGATCCACCCGCGCAACGCGGCGCTCTGCGTGCTCGCGGTCGGCGCGGTGGGGCTCGACGTCGCGGGGATCGACGTGCTCACCGCCGACATCTCCGTCCCCTTCGACCAGAACGGCGCCTCCATCATCGAGGTCAACGCATCCCCCGGCATCCGGATGCACACCGACCCCGACGTGGGCACGCCGCGCGACGTCCCCGGCGCGGTGCTCGACTGGCTGTATCCCCCCGGCTCGTCCGCCACCGTCCCCGTGATCGCCATCACGGGAACGAACGGGAAGACGACCACCACGCGGCTGATCGCGCACCTCTTCCGCCGCACCGGCGCCTGCGTGGGGTACGCCACGACGGACGGGATCTACTACCAGCACGACCTGCTGATGTCAGGCGACTTCACCGGCCCCTTCGCGGCCGGCGTGGTCCTCTCGCACCCGCAGGTGGACGTGGCGGTGATCGAGACGGCGCGCGGCGGGATCCTGCGCGGCGGGCTGGGCTACCCGGGGTGCGACGTGGGCGTGGTGCTGAACGTGACCGCCGACCACCTGGCGCTGCGCGGCATCCACACCGTGGAAGACCTGGCCCAGGTGAAGGGCGTGATCGCCTCGGCCGTCAAGCCCGGCGGCGTGGCCGTGCTGAACGCCGACGACCCGCTGGTGCTGGCGATGCGCGAGCGGACGCCGGGGACGGTGGTGCTCACCTCCATCATCGGCGAGGGCTCGCCGGCGGTGGCCGAGCACCTGGCCCGCGGCGGCACCTGCGTGGTGGTGGAAGACGAGGGCGGGAGCGAGTGGATCGTGATCCGCGGCGGGCGGCGCGGGGGCGAGCGCGTCCCCGTCGCCCCGGTGGCCGAGCTGCCGCTGGCGATGGGGGGTGCGGCGCGCTTCCAGCTGGGGAACCTGCTGGCCGCCACCGCCGCCGCGCACGCGCAGGGGATCCCCGCGGACGAGATCGCGGCGGGGCTGCGCGCCTTCGTCCCCTCCGGCAGCGCCACGCCGGGGCGGATGAACGTGCTGGAGATCCGCGGGGCTACGGTGATCGTGGACTACGCGCACAACCCGGCGGCGCTGCGCGGGCTGATGGAGTTCGTGGCGCGGATGCAGGC
>DASWMA010000519.1:0-18665 GCA_036399995.1 Longimicrobium sp.
CCGACCACGAGATCTTCCGCCGCACCCGGCGCATCCGCCGGCGGCGCAGGTTCCGCGGCGGGGCGGCGCTCGAGAGCGTGGCCGCGCTCACGCCGGGCGACTCCGTGGTGCACATGGACCACGGGGTTGGGCAGTTCCGGCGGATGGAGCGGGTGCGGGTGGGCGAGGAGGAGTTCGAGACCCTGGTGATCGAGTACGCGGGCGGCGAGCTGCTGCGCGTTCCCGTGCACCGGGTGGACCTGATCGAACGCTGGGTGACCGACGCCGACGGCGACGGCGCCACCCCGCCCAAGGTGCACCGCATCGGCGGCAAGGAGTGGAGCCGCGCGCGGCAGAAGACGCAGAAGGCCATCCAGGAGATGACGGCCGAGCTGCTGGAGCTGTACGCCGCCCGCAGCGCCGAGAAGGGGTTCGCCTACGCCCCCGACACCCGCTGGCAGCGCGAGATGGAGAGTGCCTTCCTCTTCGAGGACACCCCCGACCAGCGCCAGGCCACCGAAGACGTCAAGAAGGACATGGAGAGCCCCCGCCCCATGGACCGCCTGATCTGCGGCGACGTGGGGTACGGCAAGACCGAGGTGGCGATCCGCGCGGCGTTCAAGGCGGTGCAGGACGGGAAGCAGGTGGCCGTGCTGGTGCCCACGACGATCCTGGCCGAGCAGCACCTGCACACCTTCAGCGAGCGGCTGGCCGACTTCCCCGTGCGCATCGAGGCGCTGTCGCGCTTCCGCACCGCGAAGGAGCAGACCGACGTGCTGCGCCGGGTGGGCGAGGGGACGGTGGACGTGATGATCGGCACGCACCGCCTCCTCTCCCCCGACGTGAAGTTCCGCGACCTGGGGCTGCTGGTGATCGACGAGGAGCAGCGCTTCGGGGTGAAGCACAAGGAGATCCTGAAGCAGCTGCGGAAGACGGTGGACGTGCTGACGCTGACCGCCACCCCGATCCCGCGCACGCTGCACTTCTCGCTGCTGGGGCTCAGGGACATGACCCTGATCCAGACCCCGCCGCGCGACCGGCAGCCGGTGATCACCCACGTGCTCCCGTGGACCGACGCGATCATCGAAGACGCGATCCGGCGCGAGCTGGACCGCGGCGGGCAGGTCTTCTTCGTCCACAACCGGGTGGAGACGATCGGCGCGGTCGCGCAGAAGGTGCAGCGGCTGGTGCCCGACGCGGGGATCGGGGTGGCGCACGGGCAGATGCGCGAGAAGGAGCTGGAGGAGGTGATGACCCGCTTCCTCGACGCCGACCTCGACATCCTGGTGGCCACCGCCATCATCGAGAGCGGGCTCGACGTGCCGCGCGCCAACACGCTGATCGTGAACCGCGCCGACCAGTTCGGGCTGAGCCAGCTGTACCAGATCCGCGGCCGGGTGGGCCGCAGCCACCACCGCGCCTTCTGCTACCTCCTCATCCCCGACGAGGTGCAGGAAGACGCCGAGCGGCGCCTGCGGGTGCTGGAGCACTACACCGAGCTGGGGAGCGGCTACCGCATCGCGCTCAAGGATCTGGAGCTGCGCGGGGCGGGTAACATCCTGGGCGCCGAGCAGAGCGGGTTCGTGCACGCGGTGGGGCTCGACACCTACCTGCGGCTGCTGGAAGACACCATCAAGCAGCTGAAGGGCGACGGCAAGCGCCCGCAGCGCGGGCTGGCCGACGTGAGCGTGGACGGCGCCGCGCTGATCCCCGAGGCGTACGTGCCCGAAGAGGCGCAGAAGCTCCACTTCTACCGCCGCCTGGCGCGCGAGGAGACGGCGGGCGGGGTCGACGCCATCCGCCGCGAGCTGCGCGACCGCTACGGCCCCCTCCCCGAGGAGGTGGAGACGCTGCTGGCCACGCAGGCGCTCCGGCTGGTGGGCGGCGAGCTGGGGATCGAGCGGATCCTGGTGCGCCCCTGGGACGTGCGCCTGAACTTCCGCACCGGCGTGGTGCCCCGGATGGGGCCGCTGCAGAAGACACTGGGCCGCTACCAGTTCGACGTGGACGTGCGCCGCCCGCTCCCGCTGTCGCTCACGCTCACGCGCCACGGCACCGAGCCGATCATCACCACCATCGTGGGCGCGCTGCGGGACCTGGCGGCGGATCCGGCGATCTCGGCGTAGGACGGAAAGTGCTGGGTGCTAGGTGCTAAGTGCTAGGTGCGGAACCCCAGGACTTGGCACTCAGGACTCAGGCCCGGAGCAGCACGCACCTAGCACCTAGCACCTAGCACCTAGCACCTAGCACCTAGCACGTAGCACGTAGCACGTAGCACTTAGCACCACGCACGTCGCACCCCCGAAGCTTTTCGTCCGCGCATCCGGCTTTCCCGGGGCCACGCGCGCACATTCATCAACCCCCGGGCTGGAGACGATCGATGAAGCTGTCCCGCTGGGCCATGCTCCTGGTTGCCGCGCCGCTGGTGGCGAGCGGCTGCAAGGACTTCGGCAAGGCCATGAACTCGCACAGGGACCAGGTGGCCGGCGCGGCCGGCAAGGAGCTGAAGGTGGACGAGGCCGCCACCCTGATCGCGGCCAACCCGCAGATCCAGGGCGACTCGTCGATCGTTCGGCAGCTGGCCGAGCGCTGGATCGACTACACCCTGCTGGCCACGGCCTATGCCGAGGACAGCACCCTGGCCGTGCTGGACCTGGACAAGCTCACCCAGGAGCAGCGCGACGAGATGGTGCTGGGCCAGCTGATGCAGCGCACCGTGCGCGTCGACACGGCCTTCAACGACGCCCAGCTCGCGCAGGCGTGGCAGGAGCAGGGGCCGGGGCTGGAGGTGCGCGCCCGCCACATCCTGCTCAAGGCGCCCGAGAACGCCACCGCCGCGCAGCGCGACAGCGTGAAGCGCCAGGCCGAGACGCTGCGCCAGCAGGCCGCCGGCGGCGCCGACTTCGCCGACCTGGCCCGCCGCTACAGCCAGGACACCAGCAAGGACCAGGGCGGCGACCTGGGCTACTTCGGCCGCGGCGCCATGGTGCCGCAGTTCGAGCAGGCCGCCTTCGCGCTGCAGACCGGCCAGGTGAGCCCGGTGGTGGAGAGCGCCTTCGGCTGGCACGTGATCAAGGTGGAAGACCGCCGCCAGCGCGAGATGGGGCAGGAGAAGGAGCAGTTCCGCCAGTACCTGGTGGGGCGCAACCAGCAGGTGGCGGCGCGCCGCTTCGTCGACTCGCTGAAGACCGCCAGCGCGGTGAAGGTGGAGAGCGGCGCCGCGCAGCAGGTGCGCGAGCTGGCCAAGGGCGGCGCCAAGCCGGTGAAGGGCCGCGCCGCCTCGCGCGCGCTGGTCACCTTCCGCGGCGGGCAGTACACCGTGGGGCAGCTGCAGCCCGACCTGGCCAACGTGCCGCCCGAGGGGCTCAAGCAGATCTCCGAGGCGCCCGACAGCGTGATCAACAACATCCTCGAGCAGCAGAGCTCCAAGCAGCTCCTGCTGGCCGAGGCCCGCAAGCGCGGGATCCAGATGACGCCGCAGGAGTCGCAGCAGATGCGCGAGCAGGCCCGCCAGGTGGTGCTGCAGGCGGTGCAGATGTCGGGGCTGGCGGCGCGCCGCGCCCCCCGCGGCGAGGCCGGCAAGCCGGTGATCGAGCAGCAGGTCCGCGAGATGCTGCAGCAGGCGGTGATCGGGCAGCGCCAGATGCCGCCGCTGGGCCCGCTGGGCACGCAGCTGCGCGGGATCTACGGCTTCAACTTCAACGAGGCCTCGATCCCCCGGGTGCTGGAGAAGGTGCGCCAGCTCCGCGCCACGCAGCCGCAGGTAGCGCCGCCCGCCCCCGGCGCGCAGCAGATGCCCCAGCAGCAGATGCCCCAGCAGCAGATGCCGCAGCAGCAGCCGCAGGCCGCCCCGGCGCCGGCCCCGGCCGCGCCGGCCGACAGCGCGAAGCAGTAAGCCGGTTCTGGACGCCTGTGAGGCGCGGCGGGGAACCCCGCCGCGCCTCGCGGCGTATCTAGCAGCCGGGCGCGGCAGGTGCGCGCCCGGCCGCGGCCCCCTGGCGGGCCGCGTTCGCTCTTTTTCCCCGTATCACCCAACCCGATGCGTGCTCTGAACGCGCTTGCCGTTGCCGTGCTGCTGGCCGTGCCCGCCGCGGCCGCCGCGCAGCAGCCCACCGCCGCCCAGCCTGGGCAGCGGGTGTGGGACCGCGTGGTCGCCACCGTGGGCGACACCGCCGTGCTGTACTCCGACCTGATGATCGAGCTGGAGGCGATGCAGGCCCAGGGTCAGCAGGTGCCCACCGACGAGGCCGCGCGCACCGAGATGATGCGGGGCATGCTGCGCCGCCGCGTGGACGACCTGCTGCTGCTGGAGGCCGCGCGCCGCGCCGGCACCCAGATCCAGCCGGTGGAGGTGGCGTCGGCGGTGGAGTCGCAGATCAACCGGGTGCAGAGCCAGTTCCCCAACCAGGCCGCCTTCGAGGCCGCGCTGGCGCAGAGCGGGCGCACGCTGGACGAGTACCGCCGCACGCTGACGCAGCAGTACACCGACCAGACGCTGATCCAGCGCTACGTGCGCGACCGGGTGAGCAAGATGGCGGTGCCGGCGGTGAGCGAGGCCGAGGTCACGCAGTTCTTCGAGAGCAACCGCGCCCAGCTGGGGCAGCGCCCGGCCACGGTGAGCTTCCAGCAGGTGGTGGTGAAGCCCGAGCCCAGCGACTCGGCCACCGCCCGCGCGCGCCGCAAGGCCGAGGAGCTGCTGATGGAGATCCGCCGCGGCGGCGACTTCGAGGTGATCGCCCGGCGCGACTCGCAGGACCCGAGCGCGCAGAACGGCGGGATGCTGGGGTGGTTCCGGCAGGGGCAGATGGTGCGCCCCTTCGAGCAGATGGCGTGGGCGCTGCGCCCGGGCGACATCAGCCCCATCGTGCAGACCGAGTACGGCTACCACATCATCAAGCTCGAGAAGTCGCGCGGCGCCGAGCGCCAGGCGCGGCACATCCTGATCCGCCCCGAGATCACCGAGGCCGACATCGCCCGGGCGCGGCAGCGCGCCGACTCGATGGCCGCCGCCATCCGCGGCGGCGCCAACATCGCGGAGCTGGCGGCGCGCACGGGCACCCTCCCCGAGCAGCGCAACCTGCGCGACGTGCTTCCCGAGCGGCTCCCGCCCGAGTACACGGCCGGGCTGGGCGACGCGCCGGCGGGCACGGTGGTGGGCCCCTTCCAGGTGGTGGAGGCGGGGAACCCGCGCTTCGTGGTGGCGCGCATCAACGAGCGCCGCACCGGCGGCGAGTACACGCTGGCCGACATGCGCGAGCAGGTGCGCGACCGCATCGTGCAGGGGAAGCAGGTGGAGCGGCTGCTGGCCGAGCTGCGCCAGGTGACCGCGGTGAGCCTGCGCCTGTGACCGACGAGGCGCTGCGCGTCGACGTCCTTCTCCACCGCCTCTGCCTGACCAAGAGCCGCAGCGAGGCCAAGGCGGCGTGCGAGGCGGGGGCGGTGTCGGTGGACGGGAAGAAGGTGAAGGCCAGCGACCTGGTGCCGGTGGGGCGGCGGATCGAGATCCGCTACCCCTCCCGCACGGTGGAGATGGAGCTGCTGCAGACGCCGGGGAAGAGCACCTCGAAGAAGCAGGCGAAGGAGCTGTACCGGGTGATCCGGGAAGAGCGGGTGCGCGACGAGTTCTGAGCGCGCCCGCTCGCTTTTGCGCGCTCGACGGGCGCCCCTGAACTGCGGGTCTCACACGGAGGAAACGGAGGGAACGGAGAACTGCTTGGCTTTTCTCCGTTTCCTCCGTTTCCTCCGTGTGATCTCCTGCAGTTCGTTCGTGATCGACGGAACCTGGGACGAATGACGTGAGCGAGAACAGGCGGCAGCTCCGCATCGCCGTGACGCTGGGCGACCCGCGGGGGATCGGGCCCGAGGTGGCCGAGGCCGCGCTGGCGGACCCCGAGGTCGCCGCCGCGGCCTCGTTCGTCCGCGTAGGCCCCGAGTCGCTGCTGCACTCTCCGGACGACGTCTCCGCTGGACGCTGGACGGCGGCGGACGGCGAGGCGGCGGCGGGGCGCGTGGCGGGCGAGGCGATCCGACTGGCGGTGGAGATGGCGCTGCGCGGCGAGGTGGACGCGATCGTCACCGCGCCGATCGACAAGCACGCCTTCCACCTGGGCGGATGGGACTACCCGGGCCACACCGAGATGCTGGGCGACCTGGCCGGCGTGCCCCAGGTGGTGATGATGATGGCCGCGGAGCGGACGGCGCTCGGCGGCCCGCTGCGCGTGGTCCTGGCGACCACGCACCTGGCGCTGCGCGACGTGCCCGCGGCGCTCTCGGCGGAGCTGCTGACGGGGCAGGCGGAGATGACCTGGCGGGCGCTGCGCGACCTGTGGGCGATCCCCGCGCCGCGGGTGGCGCTCTGCGCGGTGAACCCGCACGCGGGCGACGGCGGGCTGTTCGGCGACGAGGAGGCGCGCATCGTCGGCCCCGCGCTGGAGGAGCTGCGCCGCCGCGGCGTGGACGCGGCCGGGCCGATCCCCGCGGACACCGTGTTCACCCGCGCCGTCCGGGGAGAGTTCGACGCGGTGATCGCGCCCTACCATGACGTAGGGATGGCGGCGTTCAAGACCGCCGCGTTCGGGAGCGGGGTGAACGTGACGCTGGGCCTTCCCTTCCCCCGCACCAGCCCCGACCACGGCACCGCCATCGACATTGCCGGGAAAGGCATCGCCGACGCGGGGTCGATGAAGGAGGCCACGCTGCTGGCCATCCATCTCGCCGAGCGGATGCGGGCGGCGAAGGGGTGAGGGCGGAAGCGGCTGGGGCGCCAGCGCTTCTCCGCGGAAACAGAGCCCGGCGCGGCCGCGGCGGGGCCCCCTCCCCCCGACCCCCTCCCCCGCTCCGCGGGGGAGGGGGAGTTTTTCTCGGTGCGATCCCTGCCGATCCGCGCGGATGGCGGCGAGCAGTCCGCGAAGGCGGACTTCCCGACGTTCCAGCCGCCGGTTTCAACCGGCGGTCGTAGCGGACGGAACGCCACGATGCGTGAGGGATGCGCGCCCGGAGGGCCGGGACGCCGCCGCGCGTGGGCGGAGATCGGCGGATCGGCTCGATGGCTGGCGCGGCGGTGGCCCGGCGCGGTTGGGCACAGTCGTACCGTGCCCTACCGCGCGCGCAGCCCGGCCCGGAGCGCAGCGGAGGGACACGCCCACACCGCTGTTCCTCCTTCACCGATCGACATGCGTCGCGAAGGGTCTCGACCGCCAATCCGAAGTACAAGCATCGCAGCACTTTGACACCCGGGCGACGCGCCATTAAGTTTGGCGTATCCGCCCCCCAACTGACGTTCCCTCCGCGCGGTATCCGGCACAGCGTGATCAAGCTCACGTCGGTCTACAAGGAGTACGCCCGCTCCGGCGCGGCGCTCAAGGACGTCTCGTTCCACGTGCAGAAGGGCGAGCTGGTGTTTCTCACCGGCCACTCGGGCGCGGGAAAGAGCACCGTGATGCGTCTGGTGCAGATGGCCGAGCAGCCCAGCGCCGGCGAGGTGCGGGTCTCGGGCTTCTCCAGCCGCACCATCAGGCGCCGCGAGATCCCCTTCCTGCGCCGCAAGCTGGGCGTGGTGTTCCAGGACTTCCGCCTGCTGCGCGACCGCACCGCCGAGCAGAACGTGGCCTTCGCCCTGGAGGTCACCGGCGTGAAGCGCTCGGAGATCAGCCAGAAGGTGAACCGCGTGCTCACCCAGGTGGGGCTGAGCCACAAGGCGCAGAGCTTCCCCGACGAGCTTTCGGGCGGCGAGCGGCAGCGCGTGGCCATCGCCCGCGCGCTGGCCAACGAGCCGCTGGTCCTGCTCGCCGACGAGCCCACCGGCAACCTCGACGAGTGGGCCGGCCGCGGCGTGTTCGACCTGTTCCGCGACATCAACGCCCTGGGGATGACCGTCCTCATGGCCACCCACGACCTGGACCTGGTGCGCGCCCACCCCGAGTACCGGGTGATCGAGCTGGCGCAGGGGCAGATCGTGTACGACAGCAAGGCCGCCGCCCCGGCGCCCGCCCCCGCCCCACAGCGCGCCCCGCTCGACCTCTCCCTCCCCACCCCGGCCACGACAGCGGCGACGTCGGCGACGTCGGCCACGCCGGGCGAGGGGCAGATCGCCATCGACATCTTCGACCCGCGGGGGAGCTGAGCCATGCCCTACGCGCTCCGCGAGGCGCTCTCCGCCTTCCGCCGCAGCCCGCTGCTCGCCTTCCTCTCCGTGGTCGCCATCGGCTTCTCGCTGTTCGTGATCGGCCTGTTCGGGCTGACGGCCTGGAACATCGGCCGGGCGATCGAGCAGGTGGAGGAGAAGGTGGAGATCGTGGCGTACCTCGACGACGCCACCACGGCGGCGCAGGTGGAGCTGGCGCAGCAGGAGGTGCGCGCCCTTCCCGGCGTGCTCGACCTGCGCTACGTGACCAAGACCGAGGCGCTGGCCACGGCCATGGCCGAGATGGCGGAGTTCGGCGACGTGTTCGCCGACCTCGACAACAACCCGCTCCCCGCCAGCTTCGAGGTGCGGATGAAGCCGGGGAGCCGCACCCCCGACGCGGTGAAGCGCGTGGCCGAGCGGGTGCGCGCCTACCCGTTCGTGGAAGACGTGCGCTACGGGCGCGAGTGGCTCGACAAGATCTACCAGATCCGGCGGCTGGCCGGCGGCGCGGCCACCATGATCGGCGCGGCGTTCGCGCTGGTGGCGGCCATCATCATCGCCACGGCGGTGCGGATCGCGGTGTTCGCGCGGCGCGAGGAGATCAGCATCATGCGGCTGGTGGGCGCCACCGACGGCTTCGTGCAGCGCCCCTTCCTGCTGGAGGGGGTGATGACGGGGCTGCTGGGCGGCGCGCTGGCCGCGCTGCTCACCTGGGGGAGCTACCGGGTGCTCAGCGCCACCATCTTCCAGATCGAGATGATCCCCGGGCAGTGGATGATCCTGGTGGTGATCGTGGGGACGATCTTCGGCTTCCTGAGCAGCATGGTGGCGGTGCGCCGCCACCTGGAGGCGGTCTGAGGGTGCGCCCGGGCGTTCGCGCCACGTTCGCCGTCGCGCTGGCGGCGGCGCTCCCGCTGGCGGCCATCGCGCAGCAGGGGCGGCAGCAGCGCACGGCCTCGCCCACCGCGCAGATCTCCGAGAGCCAGCGCCGGCTGCAGGAGATCCGCGAGGAGCGCAGCGAGCTGCGGCGCGAGCTCACCAGCATCCGCAGCCGCGCGCGCGACGTGAGCGCCGAGATCCGCAACATCCAGCGCCAGCGCGAGGTGAGCGCGAGCCTGCTGCGCGAGCTGACCTTCCAGATGACCGAGACGCAGCGGCGGATCGACGAGACCACCGAGGAGCTGCTGCGCACGCAGGACGAGCTGGCGCAGAAGAAGGGGCTGCTGAACCGCCGGCTGCGCGACATCTACAAGCGCGGGCCGCTGCAGACGCAGGAGGCGCTGCTCACCGCGGGGTCGTTCGGCGACCTGCTGAACCGCTACAAGTACCTGCACCTGATCGCCCGCCGCGACCGCGAGCTGGTGGGCGACGTGAGCGAGCTGCAGCGCCAGCTGCAGCTGCGCGAGCAGGAGCTGCGGCGCAGCTACACCGACCTGACCTACCTGCAGAACGAGCGCTCGCAGGAGCACAACCAGCTGGGGAGCATGGCCGCCCAGCGCACCAGCACCCTCAGCTCGCTGCGCTCGCACGAGCGCTCGGCGGTGCAGCGCATCGACGAGCTGCTGCGCGACGAGCGCCGGCTGACCAACCTGGTGGCCACGCTGGAGGCCCGCCGCCGCGACGAGGAGCGCCGCGAGCGCGACCGCCTGGCCGCCGCCGAGCGCGACCGCAACGCCGCCCGCGCCGCGGGCCGGCCGGCGCCCGTGGCGCCTACCCGGGTGGCGCCGCGCGCCGCGCCCACGATGTCGACGTCCGACATGGGGAACCTGGCCTGGCCGGCGCAGGGGACGCTCGTCTACCGCTTCGGCCGGGCGCTGCAGACCAACGGGACGGCGATCCGCTACAACGGGATCGGGATCGGCGCGCCGGCGGGGTCGCCGGTGCGCGCGGTGGAGGGCGGCAAGGTGGAGATGGCCGCGCCGTTCGAGGGGTACGGCCCCACGGTGGTGGTGAGCCACGGCGGCGGCTACTACTCGCTGTACCTGTACATGAAGGAGATCCAGGTGCAGCAGGGCGCCACGATCGCCAAGGGCCAGGTGATCGGCACGGTGGGCGGCGAGAACACCCCCGAGGGGAGCCACGTGGAGTTCCAGATCCGCACCCCCGGCGGCGAGGCGGTGGACCCGCTGGCGTGGCTCCGCGGCCGCTGAGGCGGTAGATTCGGCGGATGGAGCCGACCTGCGACCCGACCTTCGAGCAGACGAAGTCCCCCTTCCCCGGAGCGAACCGGGGGAGGGGGAGTTTTGCGTCCTCATCGCTCGTCACGGCTGGCGCAGGCGCGGCCGCGGGGGGCCCTCTCCCCCTGACCCCCTCCCCCAAAACTGCCTGGGGGAGGGGGAGTGTTGCGTCGGGGTTGCTCACGGATGCGAAGCTCCGCGCGGCCGCGGCGGGCCCCCCTCCCCCGGCCCCTCCCCCCGCTCCGCGGGGGGAGGGGAGCACTTCATCCCGGGAGATGCTTCGTCGCGCGCCCCTTGCGATGCCGAATGCGCGCGCCGATGCCGCGTCCGCACCAGCGCCGGTAGTCCGCGAAGGCGGACTTCGTGTGGTCGTTGCAGCGAATTCATTCGCCCCTCCCACCCCGCGGCCACGCACTGACGCCGCCCGCACACCGAACCCACCCCTCCCCCAGTCTGTTTGGGGGGAGGGGTCGGCGAGCCTCGGCGAGCCGGGGGTGGGGGCCCTCGCGCGCCCCTGCGCCGACGCACTCACCCGGCCCACGCGGAGCCCCGCCTGATGCCGCTCCCTCCCCTCTACGGCCACGCCGACGTCCGCGCCAAGCTGCGCTCCGCGCTGCGCGCCGGGAACCTGCCGCAGTCGCTGCTGATCCACGGCCCGGCCGGCGTGGGGAAGGAGCGGCTGGCGATGTGGCTGGCGCAGCTGATCCTGTGCGACGACCCGCGCCCAAACGGCGACGCGTGCGGCGAGTGCCACGCGTGCCGGTTCGTGGAGCGGCTGGAGCACCCGGACCTCAACTGGTTCTTCCCCCTCCCCCGCCCCGACGCGGCCACGCCCGAGAAGCTGCGCGAGAAGCTGGAGGAGGCGCGCTACGCCGAGCTCACCGCGCGCCGCACCGACCCCTTCCACGTCCCCGCGTTCGACAAGGCGCCGGCGTATTTCATGGGGATGGTGCAGAACCTCCAGCGCCTGGCCGGGGTGCGCCCGGCGATGGGGAGCCGCAAGGTGTTCGTGGTGGCCGACGCCGAGGCGATGGTGCCGCAGGAGAGCAGCCCCGAGGCCGCCAACGCCTTCCTGAAGCTGCTGGAGGAGCCGCCCGCCGACACCACGCTGATCCTCACGTCATCGAACCCCGGCGCGCTGCTGCCGACGATCCGCTCGCGGGTGCTGCCGGTGCGCGTGCTGCGCCTGCCGCAGACCGAGGTGGCGGACTTCCTGGTGCGCGAGAAGAAGATGAAGCCGGCCGAGGCCGAGTCGCTGGCCGGGATCGCCGAGGGCGCCATCGGCCGGGCGCTGCGGCTGCTGCCCACCAGCGGCGGCTCGGGCGTGCTGAAGAAGCAGCGCGACACCGCGCGCGGGCTGCTGGTGGCGGCGACGTCTCAGTCTCCCGCCGACCGGCTGGCGGCGGCGAACGCGATCGCCCCCGCCGGCGCGCGCGGCGAGTTCAGCGCGGGGCTCGAGGCGCTGTCGCTGTGGCTGCGCGACCTGATGGCCGTGGCCGCCGGCGCCCGCGAGCACATCGCCTACACCGACGACCCGGCGCTGCTGGAGTCGATCGTGAAGAAGGCGCGCGTGCAGCCCGAGGGCGTGGCGAGCGCGATCCTGCGCGTGCGCGAGGCGCACGAGATGGCGCAGGGCAACGTCAACCCGCAGCTCATCCTGGCCGACCTGCTGCGCGGGCTGCGCGAGGATCTGGTGGGTGCGGCTTCCTGACCGGAGGAGAACCGGATGAGCCTGAGTCGGAAAGCCCGGCGTGCCCGTCAGGCCGCCGGGCGTGGCACCAGCGATTTGAAGATGTCGGAGGTGCTCACCGACGTCGCGCTTCCCCTGCTGGAACAGGTGCCGGATGGGGACGCCGAAGGGCACGAGCTGGCACTCAGGATGGGCGGGATGCTCTGGAACGCGTCGCGGGAGAGCGATGAGCAGGCGCGTGAGAAGACGATCGCCCAGCTGGTGGCGCTGGCCGACGAGCACGGTGCCGCCGGCATCGAGGCGCTGTGCCGCGAGGTGATCGCCCGCGCCCAGAACCTGTACCCTCACATGGACCGGATCATCGCGCGCGTGGAAGTCACTCCGCTGCCCGGCGGCCGGTACAACGTCGTGGTCGCCAGCGCGGGATGAGAACCGCCGGCGTACGCGACCCCATCGCGTACACCGACAACCCCGCGCAGCCTGGCTCCGATCGTCGAGAAGGCGCGCGTGCAGCCCGAAGGCGTGGCGAGCGCCATCCTGCGCGCAACGACCGCCGGCAAAGCTGCGCGGGAGTTCCCGATCCACCCCTTGATCCGAGGTTCCGACATGGAACAGGAGCGCCTGCGCCGCGCCTTGCTGCTGGAGATGCACAGGAAGATCGACCAGGCTGCCGCCGCAGGGCTCTCCATGCTCGAAAACCGCGGACCCACACCGGTCTACCCGCCGGGTGTGGAGCTGACTCAGGATGAGGTCGTGGCGCTTTCCGGGCTCCGGCTTTCCGCCACCGCACGCTCCGCTTTCGCGAAGATCCTCCGTGATGTGGCCGCGGGGCCGCTGTTCGACCTTTTCGCGCTGATGGACGGCGTGGTAGATCCCGAGGCTGCCGAGAGCGACGAGCCGTGGCTTGGTGTCACCCTGGTCGAAGGCCGGGCAGACGACGACGCCATGTGGCACGACGAGTTGTTCGAGACCTACTGGGACCATGACCGAGCGGAGAACCCCCATCGCTGAGGTGAAGCCCGCCTGATCCGAAGCCACCGCGCGTGAGGAACAGAACGATGTCCCTGCACCCCTGTGAATCGTGAACTTCTTCTGCAAGCTCCTTCCGCCCCGCCCCAGCTTTGCGCACGACATGACGCCCGCCGAAGGGCAGCTGATGCAGGAGCACGCCGCGTACTGGCGGGACTGGCTGGCGCGCGACCACGTGATCGCCTTCGGCCTGGTGGGCGACCCTCGCGGCGCGTTCGGCATCGGCATCGTGGAGTTCGACAGCGAGGCCGAGGCGCGCTCCTTCACCGACGGTGACCCCACCATCAAAGCCAGCCAGGGCTTCACGTTCGAAGTGCTCCCGATGCCGCTCGGCGTCGTGCGCGGCTGACCTCGATCCAACCGCAAACACGCAATGACGATGGAAATCCCCGGACTGGGGCCGGTCACTCTGGATGACGAGCTCGGCTGGTATCAAAGCCAGCCGATCGCGGTGCCCGTGCTCGGCGGGCAGATGTGCCGCATCATCGTGGACGGGTACGACGACGATCCGGACCCGGAGGATTTCCACGTGGCGATCCGGAACTTCCTGTCGGCCGAGCCGCGGGTGCTGAACGACGCAGAGCCCCACATCTACCGCTACTACCAGGACTGCAACGCGGTGTGGGAGCCGGAGGATGAGGAGTACATCGTCATCGATTCGCCGTCCGGCGTCTGGCAGCACATCCGTCTCGGCACCGAGCCCACGGTGTCACGCCGGCTGTACGGCGACGAGCGCGTCTACGTGTCACTCGAATGCGAGTGCGATTGGGAGCCGGAGCACGGCCTGCAGATCGTATTTGAGGAAGGCCTACGGGTCAACAAGGTCGGCGGATACGATGGACACCTGACGAACTCCGACGCCTACGACGATGCGCGGCCCGAAGACGTGATCTATCGGGGAAGTTGATTGCATATGCAATCGGGAAGCAGGTTGCGACATGCGAGGGCGGTGAACTCCCGATCGACGACGCTCCCGATTATCTTCAGAGCCGTACCCTCTCGGAGCAAACCATGAGCATTCCGCTGGAACGGCTCGAAGCCGAAGCGCTCGAACTCCCCACCCGTGAGCGTGCCGCCCTCGCCCATCGGCTGATCGCCAGCCTGGACGAAGACGGAGACGACGACCCGACCGAAGTCGAGCTCGCATGGGAGGAGGAGATCCAGCGGCGTCTGGACGAATATCGCCGCGGTGATGTTCAGACCGTCTCGTCGGCAGACGTGTTCGCGAAGGCGCGCGCGCTCCTGAAGTGAGCGATGTTCCGTTCCTGCCCGCAGCCGAGGATGAGTTCCTGCGAGCCGTCGCCTGGTACGAGGAGGAACGGCCCGGATTGGGCGCCGAGTTCCTCGCGGAGGTCGAGCGTGCTACGCGCCGGATCATCGCCTTTCCCCTGCACGGTAGCCCATATCTCGTAGGCACTCGCCGGATCGTGCTGAGGCGCTTCCCTTTCAGCGTCGTCTACTGGCCCGATGTCGATGATTTGCTCGTAGTAGCCGTGGCTCATACCCGACGGAAACCCGGCTATTGGCGCAAGCGCGTGACGAAACACGGACCGAGAAGATAAAGATCGGGCGGCTGCGGGAGTTCTCCCTCAGCCGCCCGATCGTTTCCACGGTTTCCGCCGAGCCAGGCCGATCAGTTCAACGAGTTCGCCGCCGGCCCGCGCCCGTCGCCGTAGCTCCAGGCGCCTTCCAGCTCCACGCCCACGATGGTCGACACGCCGGGCTCCTCCATCGTCACGCCGTAGATCCAGTCCGCGGCTTCCATGGTGCGCGGGTTGTGGGTGATGACGATGAACTGCGTGTGGCCCTTGAAGTCGTTGAGCAGCTGGATGAAGCGGCCCACGTTGCTCTCGTCGAGCGGCGCGTCCACCTCGTCGAACAGGCAGAATGGGCTGGGCTTCACCAGGTAGATGGCGAAGAGGAGGGACAGCGCCGTCAGCGTCCGCTCGCCGCCGCTGAGCAGGTGGATGCGCTGCGTCTTCTTCCCCCGCGGCGACGCGTGGATCTCGATCGGGCTCTCCAGCGGGTCGTCGGGGTCGGCCAGCCACACGTCGCACTCGCCGCCCAGGAACAGCGACTGGAAGGTGCGGTGGAAGTTCTGGCGCACCGTGTCGAAGGTGCTCATGAACACCTCGCGCGCCGTCTTGTTGATCGCCCGGATCGCCGCCGCCAGGTCGTCGCGCGCCTTCGTCAAATCGTCGCGCTGCTCCAGCAAAAACTGCAGGCGCCGGTCTTCCTCCTCGTGCTCCTGCACGGCCAGCATGTTGATGGGCCCCAGCGCGTCCACCTGCTGGCCGATCTCGCGCAGCTCGTTGCGCCACCCGTCGGCGTCGCCCTCCTCCACCACGTTGGCCGCGGCGGCCAGCACCTCCCACGGGCGCCCCCACTCCACCTCCAGCCGCTCGCGCGCGCGGATCACGCGGCTCTCCAGCTCGGCGCGCTCCAGCTCCAGCCGGTGGCGCCCCTCGGCGGCCTCGCTCTCGCGGCGGCGGCTCACGCGGGCGCGCTCCTCGGCCGAATTCACCTCCACCTCCAGCTCGCCCAGGCGCGCGTCGAGGTTCGACACCTCGGCCGCGTAGCCGTCGCGCTCGGCGAAGAGCGTCTCCACGTCTTCGCCCGCGCGCTCGCGGATCCCGGAGAGCCCCTCCAGCGAGCGCAGCAGCTCGTCGGCCTCCGCCTGCAGGGTGGTCGACCGCGCCCGCGCCGCGTCGGCGCCGTTCAGCGCGTCGCTGAGCGCGCGCTCCACCTCGCGCAGCTCGCCCTCGGCGCGGGCGGCGGCCACGCGCAGCTCGCTCTCCTCGTCGCGCGCGGCCTCCCAGCGCGCGTCCAGCTCGGCCAGCCCGGCGCCCTCGCGGCCGGCGGCGGCGTGCGCGTCGGCGGCCAGCGCCTGCAGCTCGTGCAGCCGCGCGTCCAGCTCGGCCATCCGCGCCACCGCCGTCTCCCCCTCGCGCCGCGCGCTGGCGATGGAGGCGACCACCTGCTCGCGCTCGCGCTCGAGCCGGCCGCGGCGGTGGCCGTGGGCGGCGGTGTCGGCGTCGAGCTGGCGCAGCTCGGCCTCGAAGCGGCGGCGCACGTCGTCGGACTCGCGGGCGCGCTCTTCGGCCATCGCCACCTGGTCGGCCAGCGAGTCGCGCTCGGCCACCAGCCGGTCGCGGGCGACCTCCGCATCCTCCAGCTGGTTGCGCAGCCGGCCCAGCATCTCGCGCCGCGCCAGGATCCCCTCGCCCGCGGCGGGCTGCCCCAGGCGGATCACCCCGCGCGCGTCCACCGTGTCGCCCAGCGCGTCCACCCGGCTCCCCGCCGCGAAGCCGTCCAGCGGGTCTTCGCCAGAGAGGATGACGACGCCCTGGAGGAAGGTGTCGACCCACGCCTGCCCCGCCCCGCTCCCGCTCACCCCCAGCCGGTGCTCGCCGGCCACCGCCTCGCGCACGCCGGGCGCGTCGAGCGGAAGGAGGAGGAGGGTGCCGCCGCCGCTCCACTCCTGGCGGAACCAGCGCCGCACCAGCCGCGCGGCGGCCAGGTCCTTCACCACCAGCGCCTGCAGCAGCGTTCCCAGGAACGACTCCACCGCCTGCGCCGTCGCCGCGTCGGCCGTGGTCGCCTTGACGAAATCGGCCAGCGGCGCGAGCACGCCGGGGAAGCGCTCGCGCTCGGCCATGATCGCCGTCACCGCGGGCGAGAAGCCCTCGTAGCTGCTCTCCATCGCCTCGCGCGCGGCCACCTGGCTGGCCAGGCGCTGCACGCGGTCTTCCGCGCCGCGCAGCTGGTCGCGCAGCGGCGCCTCGCGCCCGCGCAGCACCCGCGCCTCTTCGCGCGCCGCGTCGGCCGCGTCGGCGGCCGCGTCGAGCCGCTCGCGCAGGGTGAGCCCCTGCCCGCTCCACAGCTCGGTCTGCTGGCCCAGGACGGTGATCTCGTTGCCGAGCTGCACGTCCTGCTCGCCCAGCCCCGCCAGCCGCTCCAGCGCGTCCACGCGGCGGCGCTCGTTGGCGGTGCGCTCGCCCTCGGCCGCGGCGATCTCGCGGGCGATCTCGCGGCTGCGGGCGGCCGCGGCCTCGCTGGCCTGGCGGTGGGCGTTCAGGGTGGCGCGCAGGCCGTCGTTCTCCTCCACCCGCGCCTCCAGCCGCTCGCGCACCCCCTCCAGCCGCCCCAGCGCCGTGTCTCGCTCGCCGCGCAGCCGCGCGGCGTCGGCGTCGAGCGCCGTCGCCCGCTCGCCCAGCTCGCCGCGCTCGCGGACCAGCTGCTGGATGCGGAGCTCCGCGTTGGACCGCCGCTCGTCGGCCAGCAGGATCTCGCGCTCGCGGGTGGCCAGCCGCTGGCGCACGTCGTCGAGCCTGGCGGCCACCCCCTGGCGGCGGCGGGTGAGCTCGGCGGCCTCGATGCGGCGCTCCTCCAGCACCGTTTCCGCCGTCGTCCTTTCGGTGTGCGCGTCGCGCTCGTCGCGCTCCAGCGCCTGGTGGCGCGCGCCGCCCTCGGCCAGCGCGGCGGTCAGCGCCTCCAGGTCGGCGCGGGTCAGGGCGACTTCGAGGTCGAGCCGGCGCGACTGCAGCTCGGCGTGGCGCTGGGCGCGGCGCTTCTGGCGGGCCAGCGAGCGCACCTTGCTCTCCACCTCGGTCACCAGGTCGTTCAGCCGCGCCAGGTCGACCTCGGCCCCCTCCAGGCGGCGCTGGGCGGCCTTGCGGCGGTCCTTGTACTTGCCGATCCCCGCCGCCTCCTCGAACATCGCCCGCCGCTCCTCGGCGCGCTCGGAGAGGATCGAGTCGATCATCCCGATCTCGATGATCGAGTAGGCGTTGGAGCCCAGCCCGGTGTCGCGCAGCAGGTCGTGGATGTCGCGCAGGCGGCACGCCACGCGGTTCATCGCGTATTCGCTGCCGCCCTCGCGGTACACCTTGCGGGCGATCTCCACCTCGGTCTGGGGGATGGGGATGGCGCCGTCTTCGTTGCTGAACGCCAGCGACACCTCGGCGTAGTTGAGCGGGCGGCGCTTGACGCTCCCCTGGAAGATCACCTCCTCCATCTTCCCCCCGCGCAGCGCGCTCGCGCGCTGCTCGCCCAGCACCCAGCGCACGGCGTCGGCGGTGTTGCTCTTGCCGCACCCGTTGGAGCCCACGATGGCGGTGACGCCGTCGCGGAACTCGATCAGGGTACGGTCGGCGAAGGACTTGAAGCCGTGCAGGCGGAGGGAGCGGAGCTTCATTTCTGCGTGGCGGGGGCCCGGCCCACGCGGCGCACCAGCCGGACGGGAAGGCGTGCCGTTTCGAGCGTCTTCCGCAGGGGAAGGGCGCGCGTGCTGTCGGCGAAGGCGCCGGCGTACAGCCGGTAGCGCTCGCTCCCGTCGCGCTGGGGCACGGGCACCACGTAGCCGTCCACCGCGCCGCGCATCAGCTCGCCGGCGCGCTGCTCGGCGGCCTGGCGGGTGGGGTACTCGCCCAGGTCGAAGGCCCAGGGGCGCGCCTGGATCAGCGCCGCGGGGCTCCCCACGTCTTCGGGGTTGGCCAGCCGCTTGTCCACCAGGTCGGTGCGGAGCGCGGCCGCCTGCACGGTGTCGTCCAGCATCCCCGCGTACACCTTGTAGAACACCAGCCCGTCGTTCTCCTCGGGAAAGACGTAGGCCGGCACCCCGGGGATCGCCTGGCGCACCCGCGCGGCGTACCGGCGGGCGGCC
>DASWMA010000520.1:0-1801 GCA_036399995.1 Longimicrobium sp.
GGCGGCGGGGTCGCGCAGCTCCGCGGCGGTGGGGACGACCACGGCGCCGCCGGCGGCCAGGATCCCCAGCGTCTCGTAGACGCTCATGTCGAAGCTGAGGGAAGACAGCAGGAGCACGCGGTCGTCCGCGCCCACCCCCCACCCGCGGTTCAGGTCGGCGAGGTTGTTGACCACCCCCCGGTGCGCCAGCGCGATCCCCTTGGGGGTGCCGGTGGAGCCGGAGGTGAAGATCACGTACGCCAGGTTGCGCGGCTCCACGCCGCTCTCCGGGACCCCGGCGGATTCCGCCGCGATCGCCGCCCGGTCGCCGTCCACGCTAACCATGGCGACCCCATCGGCCGCCGGGAGCACGCCGCGCAGCGACTCCTGCGTCAGCAGCACCGACACGCCCGCGCTGGCGAGCATGAAGCCCAGCCGCTCCGCGGGATACGCCGGGTCCAGGGGGACGTAGGCGCCGCCCGCCTTGAGCACGCCCAGGATGGCGGCCACCAGCTCCGGGCCGCGCTCCAGGCAGATCCCCACCCGCACCTCGGGACCCACGCCGTGCCGCCGCAGGTGCGCGGCCAGCCGGCCCGCCCGCGCGTCGAGGTCGCCGTAGGCCAGCGACTCGCCTCCGAAGAGGACGGCCGCCGCGCGGGGGGCGCGCGCCGCGTGCGCCTCGAAGAGCTGGTGGAGGCAGCGGTCCGCCGGAAAGTCGGCTTCCGTGCGGTTCCACTCCTCCAGCACCAGCCGCCGCTCCGCGTCGTCCAGCAGCTCCAGCGCGGAAAGCGGCGCGTCGGCGTCGGACGCCATCTGCTCCAGCACCCGCGACACCTGCCCCAGCAGCCGCCGCACCGTGCCATGCTCCAGCAGGTCGCGGTTGAAGAGGCACACCAGCTCCAGCTCGTCGCCAAGCTCCAGGGCATCGACGACCATCTCCATCTTGGCGAAGCGCTCCAGCTCGGCGGCGGGCGCCCCGTTCGGCCCGGCGGAGGCGGCGGCCTGCTGCTCGGTGGCCGGCCCCTTCGGCTCCAGGTTGAAGCTCAGCGAGATCAGCGGCGGGTCGCCGGGCCCGCGCGGCGCGCCCAGCTTTTCCTGCAGGCGCGTGTACGCGAAGACCTCGTGCTCGGTGGCGTCCAGCAGCCAGCCCCGGACCGCCTTGAGGAAGGACGCGACGTCGGCGGCCGGGGGAAGGACGCTGCGGATGGGGAGCAGGTCGGCGCAGTCGCCCACCAGCGTCCCCGAGCCGGGGAACGGCCGGCCCGCCGAGGGGACGCCGATGACGAAGTCGTCCTGCGCGGCCACGCGGTGCAGGGTGGCCAGCACGCCGGCCAGCAGGGTGGCGAACAGGGTGCACCCCTGCGCGCGCCCCGCCTCGCGGATCGCGGCCGCCGCCCCGGCGCCGATGCGCAGCCGCTCCACCCCGCCGCGGTGGGTGGGAAAGCGCGGCCGCGGCCGGTCCCACGGGAACGCGAGGGGCGCGGTGCCGCGAAAGCGCGCCAGCCACGCCTCCTCGTCGTCCGCCTGCTCGCGGGCGTGCCCGGCGAGCAGCGCCGCGTACTCGCTGAACTGCATGGCCTCGGCGAGGCACGGGGCTTCGCCCGCGCGGCGGGCCCGGTAGGCGGCCGCCAGGTCGCCCTTGAGCAGCGCGCCCGAGAAGCCGTCCGCCACCAGGTGGTGCACCACCAGCTGCACCACGTGGTGCCCGGGGCCGCGCACGTGCACGTGCACCCGGAACAGGGGCCCTTCCGCCAGGTCGAAGACCTCGCGCAGGGTCTCGCTCATCGCCGCCGTCACCCCCTCAGGGCCGCTCTCGGAGACG
>DASWMA010000521.1:0-2389 GCA_036399995.1 Longimicrobium sp.
GGGGCTGAACGCGCGGGTGCAGGGCACCTACGGCACCGTGTCGGCCGATGCGCCGGCGTGGGAGCGCTTCACCGCGGGCGGCGCGCGGCAGGACCTGTTCGAGCCGGCGCTCCTGTCGCAGCGCGTGCCGCTCCCCGCCGCGCGCTTCGGCGTGGTGCGCGGCCGCGAGCTGCTGGCGTACCGGGTGAGCACCGAGCTGATGGGCCTTACGCCCTACCTGGCCGGCGTGAGCGCCGACGAGGGGCACGATGCATGGTACCGCGTGGCCGGCGTCGAAGCCGCGCTGAACACGCCGCCGATGAACGTGCTGCGCATCCCCTCGCTGCGGGTGGTTGCCGGCGTTGGATATCCGCTGGATGAGCCCGACCGCCACAAGCTCCGCGTCTACAACGCCGTGACCTACCGGCCGTAGACCAGGACGAAAGTCAGGCCCCTCGTACCGGCTTTCTCCGCCCATCGAAGTAGCCGCCGCGAAGCGGCCCAAGTCCCTCCCCCAGGTTGTTTTGGGGGAGGGACAGGCGCGTTCTGGACGCGACGCAGTCGCGCCGGGACCGCCAGGGAGAGGGCCCCCCCGCGCTGCATCCCCACCGTTCGTCCGGACTCGCCAGCAATTCTG
This sequence comes from Longimicrobium sp., assembly GCA_036399995.1. Lineage (GTDB taxonomy): Bacteria > Gemmatimonadota > Gemmatimonadetes > Longimicrobiales > Longimicrobiaceae > Longimicrobium. The sequence continues at coordinate 617 of DASWMA010000521.1, forward strand.
TACCTTTATGCATATAAACGGTTGACTATTCAGAATAATGGATATAGATTCATTTCAATGAATGGATTGTCACGCGCTCGCATCGGTGTGCTGGGCGCTACGGGATACGCGGGACAGGAGGCGATTCGCCTCCTCGCGAAGCATGGTCGGGCGGAGGTCGCCCTCGCTAGCTCCGAAAGCGAAGCGGGGGCGAAGCTGTCTCGGCTGGTGCGCGGGGCTCCGGAGCTGGAGCTCACCCGCATCGCCGAGGCCGACCTCGCCGGGTGCGACGCGGTGCTCTGCTGCCTTCCCCACGGCGAATCGTCGCGGTGGGTGCAGAAGGCGCTCGATGCGGGCGCACGCGTGGTCGACCTCTCCAACGACCTGCGCGTGGTGGACGAATCCACGCCCGAGTGGGCACGCGGGGCGGTGTACGGGCTTCCCGAGCTGCACCGCGCGCGGATCGCCGGGGCGCGGCTGGTGGCGAACCCGGGGTGCTACCCCACCGCGGCCATCCTGTCGCTGGCGCCGCTGGCGCGCCGCGGGCTGATCGCCGGGCCGGTGATCATCGACGCGGCCAGCGGGGTCAGCGGGGCGGGGCGCACGGCGAAGCGCGAATACCTCTTCGCCGAGCTGGCGGAAGACTTCAGCGCCTACAAGGTGGGGAACACGCACCGCCACCTGGCCGAGATGCGCGACCAGACCGCCGCGCTGAACGGCGGCGCCGCGCCCGAGCTGGTGTTCACGCCGCACCTGCTGCCGGTGAAGCGGGGGATCCTGGAGACGATCTACGTCCCGCTGACGGAACCGCTGCGCGAGCCGCACCGCCCCTGGCTGGATGATTATGCGGGCGAGCCGTTCGTGGAGGTGATGACGGACCGCCTCCCCACGCTGGCCGACGTCACGGGGAGCAACCGCGTCGCGATCGGCGTGCAGACGGTGGCGGATACGACCCGGCCGATGCTGATCATCGTCAGCGCGATCGACAACCTGGTGAAGGGCGCGGCCGGGCAGGCCGTGCAGAACCTGAACCTGATGTTCGGCTGGGACGAGACGGAGGGGCTGGTGTGACCGCCCCGATCACCGTGGTGAAGGTGGGCGGCAACGAGGTGGACGACGCCGCCTGGCTGGAACGCCTCGCTTCCGCCATCGCCGGGTTCGACGGACCCGTCGTCCTGGTGCACGGCGGCGGGAAGGAAGTGACCGCGCTGCAGCGGACGCTGGGCGCCGAGCCGGAGTGGAAGGACGGGCTCCGCGTCACCAGCCCCGAGGGGATGCGCGCGGTGGCGATGGTCCTCAGCGGGCTGGTGAACAAGCGCATCGTCTCCGCGCTGCTGACGGCGGGGGCCGACGCGGTGGGGATCAGCGGCGAGGACGGCGGGCTGCTGCGGGCCAAGGTCGCCCGCGGCGGCGCGATGGGGCGGATCGGCGAGATCGAGCGGGTGCGCGCGGAGCTGCTCCGCGCCTGGCTCGCGCAGGGGCTGACGCCGGTGGTCTCCCCCGTCTCACGCGGCCCCGACGGCGGCGCGCTGAACGTGAACGCCGACGATGCCGCCGCCGCGGTGGCGGGATCGGTTGAAGCGGACGAGCTCCTCTTCGTCTCCAACGTTCCCGGCGTGCTGGCGGATGGCGAAGCGCTGAAGGAAGTGGCTGCGGCGGACGTGGAGCGGCTGATCGAAGACGGGACGGCGCAGGGAGGGATGGCGCCCAAGCTCCGGGCGGCGGCGCGCGCGGCGGGCACGGTGGCCCGGGTGCGCATCGGCGGCCTGGAGATGCTAAAGGACAGCACGGCCG
>DASWMA010000522.1:0-3651 GCA_036399995.1 Longimicrobium sp.
CCGGGGCGTCGAAGGGCTCCGGCTGGGTGCCGTCCACGTCGGTGAAGCCGTAGGCGCGGGCGAGCTCGCCGGCGGCCACCACCTTCCCGGTCCAGCGGATGACGTCCGGGTCCGCCGCCAGCGCGGCCACGGCGCGGCCCACGTACTCGGGGCTCTCGGTGAGCGACAGGTCGAACGGGTGCGCGGCGTGCGCGGCCATCACCCGCTCGGTGCGCATGAACCCCGGCGCCACCGCCACCGACGCGATCCCCCACCGCCGCAGCTCGCGCGAGAGGGCGTACGACGTGCGGATCACGGCCGCCTTCGCCACGTCGTAGTGGAAGGTGCCCAGGTAGCGGTCGAACATCCACGCGATGGTGTTGACGATCAGCGCCCGCCCGGGCACGCGCTCCATCTCCCCGATGCAGTCGTACGCATGGCGGACGAAGCCGCGGCCGCCCGGCCCCTGTTCCTCCCCCGACCACACCGGCAGCCCGCACCGCTCGCAGACGCCCGTGTTCTTCAGCTCCGCCGGCGTGCCGGGCGGCAGCATCAGCGGAACGGCGTGCTGCACGGCGTAGAGGTGCGCGCGGACGCCGGCCTCGAACATCCCGCGCCAGTGCACGTCCACCGGCTGCGTCCAGAACGGCCCGTCGAACTCCATCAGCCGCTCGTAGCCGCCCCACACGTTGTTCACCAGCACGTCGATCCGCCCCTGTTCATCCCGGATCCGCTCGAACAACGCCGCCACCTGCGCCGCGCTGGTGTGGTCGCACACCACCGGGATGCCGGTGCCGCCGCGCGCCGTCACCTCGTCGGCGGTGTCCTCCACGGTTCCCGGAACCCCGCCGGCCGTCGCTCCCGCGCGTGAGCTGCGGCCGGTGACGTAGACGGTGGCGCCGCGCTCTCCCAGCACGGCCGCGATCGCCCGCCCCGCCCCCCGGCTCGCGCCCGTGACCACGGCGACCTTCCCCCGCAGCGGCTTCTCCCCGGTTTCCATCTCTGTCCTCCCCTGGTCGGTCCACGGTCGAGCTGACCTGCCCTGGTTTATATGTAAACGATCATTTACATTCAGACAAGTGTCAGCGGGAGTGAGCGAACTCCATCCAACGAAACGAATGAGCCCGCGAACCCGGAGTGCTTCGGACGACGACATCATCGACGCGGCGATCCGCGCGATCGGCCACACGGGGCCGGCAAGGCTGACGCTGGCGACGGTCGCCGCCGAGGTGGGGCTGTCACCGGCGACGCTGCTGCAGCGCTTCGGCTCGAAGCGCGGCCTCCTTCTCGCCGTGGCGCGACGCGCCTCGCGCGACAACACCGCGGCGTTCGACGCGGCCCGTGCGGCCAACCCGTCACCGCTCGGCGCGCTGATCGACGTGGTGCTGGCGTCCACGCGCTGGTTCGAATCCCCCGAGGCACTGGCGAACCACCTCGCGTTCCTGCAGATGGATCTCACGGATCCGGAATTCCTCGAGCTCGCCGCCACCGCATCCACTGCGTTCCGCGACGGCATCCGCGCGCTCCTGGACGACGCCGTGCAGGCCGAGGAAGTCGCGCCCTGCGACACCGCCCGGCTCGCCGGCGCGATCGACGCGACGCACGGCGGCTCTACGCTCGCCTGGGCCATCCACCGCACCGGCAGCCTCGCCGACTGGGTGCGGCGCGACGTGGAGACGCTGCTCACACCGTACATGCGTCGCTGACCTTGCGAGCGCCAGCGCCGTCACGAGGCTGGCTTCGCGCACCGTCGTCGCGGCCGAGCCGAACCCGGTAGTCCGCGAAGGCGGACTTCGTGTGGTTGTTGCAGCGATTTCAATCGCCCTTCCCCGCCGCGATCTCGATCACCGTTCCCCGCCTCGATTCCAATCAACCGCCTGTGATCCGGATCGCCCTCCCATCCGGTGATCGTGAATTCGTGTGTTTCTTGCATCCCATCCCTTCACCCATTCCAATCGCCCCGGCCCCCCGCGTTCTCCCACCGGGTGACGCGTGGGGAACGGATGCTTTCCAACCGGGCGGCGGAATGCGAAGTTGCCGCAGCTTTGCACCGGCTGCCGTGCGCCGGTGCGATCGTCAAACACCCGTCACCCTGGCGCCCATGATGCTGATGCCACGCCTTGCCCCGCTCGCACTGTGCAGCGCCCTGCTGCTGGCCGCGTGCACCCCGCCCGCGTCGGGCCCGTCGCCCGAGGCCCAGGCCACGTCCAACCGCTGGCTGGCGCGCATGGCGGCCGACACCGCCGCCACCGCCGACTCGCTGGCCGTGTGGACCCGGCGCGGGTGCCGGAGCCTGAGGGGGATGAACCGCGAGTGCGTGGAGCGCGCGCTGTACGGCGTGCTGGAGCGCTCGGGCGTGGCGCGGGCGATGGGCACGCTCGACGTGCTGGCCGAGACGGAGCCGGCGGTGCGCGACGAGTCGCACCCGCTGGCGCACGGGCTGGGGATCGCCGCGTACAAGAGCCCCGAGACGGTGGCCACCACCTTCGCCGAGTGCCCCAACACGCAGATCTCGGGGTGCTACCACGGCGTGATCCAGGGCTACTTCCTGGACGTGGCGCGGCGCGGCACGCCGGTCACCGCCGAGCTGATGAACGGCATCTGCGCGCCGCACCTGCGCAACGGGATGCTGTGGGGGCAGTGCAACCACGGCCTGGGGCACGGGCTGATGGCGCTGCTGCACAACCACCTCCCCAACACGCTGGCGAAGTGCGACCTGCTGACGGACCACGGCGCGCGCGAGGGGTGCTACGGCGGCGCGTTCATGGAGAACATCGTGGCGGTCACGCACCCCCACGCCACCGCCGAGTCGCACGCCGCGCTGCAGAAGCCGGGCGACGGGCACGCCGGCCATGGCGCACACGGCGCCGCGAGCGGCCCGCCCGCGCGGGCCGCCCACGGCGAGCACGCCGGGCACGAGGGCCACGCCCAGGGCGCGCAGGCCACGGCGGCGGCCGCCACGCCGTGGAAGCCGCTGGACCGCACCGACCCGCTGTACCCGTGCACGGTGGTGGCCGAGAAGTATCACAACCAGTGCTACATGATTCAGACGGCGGCGATCCTTTCGCAAATGGGCGGCGACATCCCGCACACGGCCAAGGCCTGCTCGCGCGCGCCCGCCAACATGGTGCACGTGTGCTACGCCAGCCTGGGGCGCGACATCAGCGCCTACGCGGGGCGCGACCCGCAGCGCGCCGCGCAGATGTGCGCCCGCGCCGGCGCCGAGGCCGAGCCGGCGTGCATCCGCGGCGCGGCCGTGTCGCTGGTGGAGGTGAACCACAGGCCCGAAGACGGGCTGGCGCTCTGCCGCCTGGCCCCCGAGGCGGCGCGGGCCAGGTGCTACGCGGGCGTGGGAAGCACGCTGCAGATCAACACCCCCGACCCGGCCCGGCGCGAGGCCGTGTGCAGCAGCGTGGACGCCGCGTTCCAGGAAGCCTGCCGCGAAGGGGCGGGGATCCAGCGGCGCACCCGCTGAGGGATCGCGGCGGGCTGGACCCACGGCGGCGGCGCGGGGGTACGTCTCCCCCGCGCCGCCGTTGCGCCGAGGGGCCGCTCGCGCGACTTTTGCGCGCCACGGCCGGGGTACGGCCGCACCACCGATCGCAACCGCAACAACGCAAGACCGAACCGCAGATGCGCTCCCAGCTGAAGAGCCTCGCACTGGTGGCCGCG
>DASWMA010000523.1:0-4972 GCA_036399995.1 Longimicrobium sp.
TTCCGCGTCTTGACGTACTCCATCCCGTACGCCCGGGTGCCGCCCTGCAGCTCCATCACCTGCCGCTGGACCCACCGCACCGAGCGGCGGTTCGTGCCTTCGATGTTGCGCGTCCACCGGTCGTGGTACGCCCGCGTCTCCACGTGGGGCACCTCGTTCATGAAGGCGAGCAGCAGCGTGGCGTTGCCGCTGTCGCTGGTCATCGAGAGGAGCGGCTCGTTCCCCGGCGCGAAGGGGACGCGGAGCCGCCCTTCGCGCATCCCCGCGGGCGGCACCAGCGACACGCGGCCGCCCTCGCGCGACACGCGCCCCGGCTCGGCGGCCAGCGTGCGCAGGGCCGCCTCGTCGCAGGTGCGCTGCCCGCCGGCGGGCGTCTGCGCCACCGCCGGCGTAACGGCGCACAGGAGTGCCAGCGCGCACGCCGGCGCACGGAAACGTGTCATGGGATGGCTCTTGGTGCGAAGGTGGAGAGTGCGGAGGAAGAACCGTCAGACGGCGGGCAGGACGCGGGTACCGGCGTGCGCGCGGCTGCTGCGTTGCAGGGGATGCAGTCGAACCGATGGACAGGACGAGGCGTCGCGGCGTGTGGCGCCCACAAAATCGCCCGCCGGCCGGCGACGGGCAAGAGGGGGGTGGACCAGATGTTTCGCACGGATCACGGGGTCACCCGCGTGAGAGGCGGGGCGTGTGCTCGTGCGCGGAGGGCGAGGGGAAGCGACGAGCCCCGGCGCGTGGCCGGGGCTCGTGTCGCTCAGGGCGTGGTGGGCCGCGCCGTCCGCTCGGGCGGCGCCATGGGGCGGCGCGTGTCGGGCGGCGGCGACGGCCTGCGTGTGCCCGGCTGCTGCCGCGGGGCCGCGCCGGCCGGGAGCGGCGGCGGCGGGGGAGCCTGCGGCGGACGGATGGTGCGGGGCTCCGCGGGCGTGGGCCCCGGGCGCATCACCGGCTCGCCCGCCGGGCTCATCCCCAGCACCGAGTCGGGCCGCGCGTCCGGGTCGGGGGCCGCCATCCCCGGCGGGAGCGGCGCGGGGCCCTCGCGGCGGCCGCCCAGGCGCTCGCGCTCGTAGCGCCGCTGCACGCTGTCGGCCACCTCGCGCCACACGGTGGCCAGGTACTCCGGGTCGTTCTGGTGCACCCGCACGAAGCGCTGCAGGTCCTTCTCCGTCACCCGGTGCTGCTTGAGCGCGGCGGCGCGCAGGCTGTCGCCGGCCGAGGCGGTGTCGATCACCGAGCGCAGCGCCACGTTCGCCTTCACGAAGCGGTCGCGCGGGATGGCGCCCTGCGCCGTGTTGTCCCCGCACGCCGCCACCGCCGCCGCCAGCGCCACCGCCAGCCATCCACCCCGCATCTGCTCTCCCCGTAACCGGTTGCGCCGCGCCGGGGTTTCCCGGGCGCGGGTCAGGCTACCCGGGCGGGCGCGGCGTGTCAAGCCGCCGCGCCGCGCGTGGGCCCGGGCGCCGCATGGCTTCGCATCCAACACCCCCGCGGGGCCGTCCGTTCCCTCACCCTCCGCTTCGGCCCGCGCCCCGCGGCCTTCCGGCACGGCGTCCGTCGCGGTGCCGGCCGCGGACCGTCAGTACAGCGTGGACAGCGTCATCGTGATCACCACCCAGTCGCTGGCGGCGTGGCCGTCGACCTCCGCCGGGCGGAACTCGGTCTTCCGGGCAATGCTCACGATCCCGTCGTCCACCCGTTGCAAGCCCGAGGTGCGCAGCAGGCGCACCGACTCGCGGTCGACTTTCCCGTCGGCTCCCACGCGCATCCATACGAGAAATCCGGACGGTGGCTGGCGCCTGTCCTCCGGGCGGAGCGATCGGGCCAGAGCTCCCAGCGCCCCGCCCAGCACGACGGGGTCTCGCGGCCTGGCGGCCCGGTACACCACGTCGGGTTCGTCCACCCGCGGCGTGGGGCCTCCCTCTACCCGCACCAGGAACGTCATCGGCCGGCGCGAGGGGGGCTGCGGCTTCGCGGCCGCGCGGAGCACCGCGGCCACCGAGTCGGCATAGGCCGAGGGGATCTGCCCGTACACCGGCTCCACCGCGTGGAGCACGCCGGTGGTGTCGAAGGTGACGCGGAAGATGGGCTTCATGTGCTGGGGGAGCCCGGGCGCCTGCAGACGGGAGGCGGTCCCCGTCACGGCGGCCGAATCGAGCCACGTCCACAGGGGGCGCACCAGGCCGCAGTCGTGTACCTCGAGGGTGGCCGCGCTTCGTGCAAGCGTTTCGCGCGCCGCCGGGGCACCCTGGAACTCGGCCCACAGGAGGCGCCCCTGGAACGGCGCGACGTAGATGATCCGGTGGTCTGCGCGGCTGCCGCGGTGACGGGTGAACTCGATCTTCAGCGCCGTTGCCCCGCCCACGTCCACGAGCTCCCGCGGTGCCCATGCGATGTACCCGCCCGGTTCCTCGCGCCTGCCGATCGTGGTTTCGATCCCTTTGGCGAACGCGAGTGTCTCGACGTCGCCGGGACGCCCCGCGACCAGCTCCATCATCACCCGCGCGTCGCCGCCGGTGAACACCCGCGCCGACCGCTGGTCGCCGCGTAACGCGCGAGCGAGCTCGATCTCGTCGAGCTCGGCGGCCCCGGCGGGCGGGACGAACGAGATCCGCTCGTCGAAGACGGCGGCGCGGCGGGGATCGCCTGCCAGCCTGGTCTGCAGGGCCGGTGCCTCGCACACCGGTGCGTCGGCGTCGGCACGCCGCTCGACGGGTGGCTCCGTACCGGGCGGCAGCGGGCAGTCGTAGACGGCCAGTTGCGCGAGGCTCTGCTGGATCTGCCACTCGGCCTGCCCATCGTCTTCCGGCCAGCTGTAGCGCACGACCAGGGTGCGGCCCTGGAACGGCACGACGAACATCAGCGCGTGGCGAAGCTGCCTGACGTATTCCATGCGGAGCCAGGGAACGCCGGCCGCGTCCACCGGCCCCCGCCTGATCCAGCGCACCGAGCGGCGATCCCCCGCCTCGACCGATTCGCGCCAGCGAGCCTGGTACAGGCGGTCGGCCACGCGCGGCAGCTCGTTGAGGAAGAGCACGTCCAGCGTGCTCTTCGCGCCGCTGTCGGCCATCGACAGCAGCGGTTGCAGGCCCGTGCGCGAGACGCCGAACTCCCGGACTTCCCGCATCGCCGCGGGCGGCACCAGCACGATGCGGCCGCCCTCCAGCTGGATCTGCCCGGGAGCGTTGGAGGCGTGGGCGCGCCCGCGGCACGGGCCCGCGAGTTCGGGCCCCTGCGCCGCGAGCGTCCCCGCCCCGGCAGACAACCGCCCCGTGGCGCACGAGACAACGACGAAGGAGAAAGCGAGCCGCATGAAACGCATCGCAGGGGCCTTTCGGGCTGGTTGATTGCGGACGAGGGTGGACGGGCCGACCTCCGCGCCTGGCGGGGTGCGGGAACATCCGGCAACCAACAGGCCGCATCGAAAGAGACTATTCGAACAACGTGAAAGTCCTGCGTGCGGAATCACTTCCGTCGGGTGAGGGCCGGAATGCGGCGCGCCATCCACTGCGGCGCGTGCGCCCCACTGTGGCGTGCCCGCCATCCCGGCATCCATGCCAGCAATCCGCCGACACCCTGCAGGATGGAGGGTCCCCGGGAACGGCGCGAAGGACGGGAGAGGATGTCTCCGGCCTGCGTATCGTGCGGGCTGCGAGTACGCAGCGGCCGCGTGCCGGGCCGCGCAGGGCGATCCGGGGAAGCGGCCGGCCGGTGCCCTGGCGAAGGATGCCGGGCCGCCGCGTTGCGCGCGGGCCCGGGCGCCGTGTAGCTTCGCATCCAGCATCCCTGCGGGGCCGTCCGTTCCCTTCCATCCGCCACCCCAGATTCCCTGAATGGCACGCAGCATCCTTTCCGGCGCCGCGGCGCTCGCTTCGGCGCTGCTCTTCGCCGTGGCCGCCGCCGCGCAAACGGCGCCGCCCAGCCCCGAGCAGGTGCTGGGCTACCCGCTGGGCGAGCGCTTCACCCCGTACGCCGGTGTGCAGCAGTACGCCCGCGCGCTGGCCGCCGCCGCGCCCGACCGGGTGCGCTACCAGCCCTACGGGCAGACCTACGAGGGGCGCGAGCTCTTCCAGCTGGTGATCGCCCGGCCCGACGTGATGGGGCGCCTCGACGCGGTGCTGGCCGCCAACGCCGAGCTCACCCGCACCGACCTCACCCCCGCGCGCGCGGCGCAGGTGGCCGCGCAGAACCCGGCGGTGGTCTACTTCAGCTACGGCGTGCACGGCAACGAGACCTCGTCGAGCGAGGCGGCGATGTGGACGGCGTACGACCTGGCGCGCGGCGCGCCCGAGGTGCGCGGCGTCCTCGATTCCGTCGTGGTCGTGATCGACCCGGTCACCAACCCCGACGGGCGCGACCGCTACGTGAGCTGGTACCGCTCGGTGCGCGGCGCGCGGCCGAACCCCGACCCGCAGAGCCGCGAGCACCGCGAGCCGTGGCCGGGGGGGCGCTTCAACCACTACCTGTTCGACCTGAACCGCGACTGGGCGTGGGCCACCCAGCGCGAGACCCAGCAGCGGCTGGTCACCTGGTGGCGGTGGAACCCGCAGGTGCACGTGGACTTCCACGAGATGGGGTACAACTCGTCGTACTTCTTCTTCCCCGCCGCGGCGCCGATCAACCCGATCTACCCCGGCTACGTGCTGGAGTGGGGGAAGCGCTTCGGGCAGGCCAACGCGCAGGCCTTCGACCGGCAGGGGTGGGCCTACTACACGGGCGAGTTCTTCGACCTGTTCTACCCCGGCTACGGCGACAGCTGGCCGTCACTGACCGGCGCGGTGGGGATGACCTACGAGCAGGCCGGCCACGGCGCCGCCGGCCAGGCGGTGGCGCGCACCGACGGCGACACCCTCACCCTGCGCGACCGGGCGCTGCACCACTGGACCAGCGGCCAGGCCACGCTGCGCGCCGTGGCGGCGGGGAAGAGCCGGCTCCTCACCGACTTCGCCTCGGCCGCGCGCACCGCGGGGGCGGGCGAGCA
>DASWMA010000524.1:0-2486 GCA_036399995.1 Longimicrobium sp.
GACGTGGTGCTGAACGGCCGGCCGTACCCGCGGCTCGACCTGGCCGGCGCCAACGCCGTGGTGGAGGCGGGCTCCGAGGTGGTGCGGCTGGCGCTGGCCGAGATGCTGGGCGAGGGCGGGGCGGGGCAGGCCCTGCAGGCGCTGCTGGGCCTGGTGCCGCCCACGGACGACCGCGACGCGGGGCCGGAGTACCTGCTGGACGTGCCCACGCTGGCCGCCGACCCGCTGCGCGCCATCGCGAACGTGCACCGGGCCCGGCTGGCGGAGCCGCCGCGCGACGGGGAGCCGCCGGAGCACGGGTGGCAGCACCTGTTCGCCGAGGTGGCGGCGCTGCTGGGTGTCGACCGGTCCGACGCGTCCACGCGGCGGGTGGCCGGCGCCGGCACCCCGGCCGACCCCTGGCGCGTGGCGCTGGCGGGCGAGCCGGGTGCCTCGCTGGAGCTGGCGGCGTGGAACGCGGCGGACGAGACCACGCCCGCCGGCGCGCAGCTCCTTCGCCTGGGGGTGCGGATGGCCGCGGGGAGCGCACCCTGGCAGGTGGCGTGGCGCGGGGAGCTGCTGGGCTTCGACCTGCTGCCGGACGGCCCCGGGGCCACGCGCTTCCTGGGCGCGCAGCACCTTTCCATCTCCCTCTCCCCCGTTTCGTCGGGGACCACGGCGGCGGGGGTGGCGTTCGAGGCGGCGGGCGTGTGGGCCGCGGCGGAGTGGGTGCCCGGCCAGCCGGCGCGCTGCGGCCTGGAGGTGCGCGACCTGGTGGTGTCGGGCGGGGGCGAGCGCGTGGGCCCGGTGTCGCTCCGCCTCCCCGCGGCGGCGTTCGACCCCGCCGCGGCCGACCTGGGGCTGGGCATCGCCCCCGACACGCTGATGGCGCTCCTCCGCCTGCTGGTGGCCGAAGGGCTCCGCGGCTGGGGCGGCGACGCGGCGTTCGTGGCCGGGGGGCTGCTGGGCGTCCACCGGCGGCTGGGCGGCCTCCCCGCCGACTGGCCGCTGCTGGAGGCGCCGGGCGGGATCGGCGCGCTCCTCGAAGACCCGGCCGCCGCGGTGCGCGCGCAGGCGGCGCGCCTGGCCGGCGGCGTTTCGGCGGACGGCACGCCGTTCCTTCTGGGCGCGCTCCCCTGGCTGCGCGCGCTGCTGGCGGGCGACCTTCCGCCGGCCCCCACCGACGAGCCGCTGCTGGACCTGGGCGTGCCCGGCGGGGGCGCGTACGCGCACCCCTGGGTGCTGCCGCTGGCCGGCGACGGGGCGGAGCTGCTGTGCTGGATGGAGCCCGACGGCCCGCCGGCGGCGTGGCAGCGCCGGAGCGCCGAGCGGCTGCGCACGGCCATGGACGGCGCGTCGCTGCTGCGGCTGCTGGACGACGCGCTGCAGCTCCTTCCCGGGGTGGAGCCCGCGCTGCGCGGCCGCACCGGGGCGATGCTCGACCGGCTGGGGGAGTGGCTGGGGGACGGGGACGGCCTCGTCTCCTTCGCCTCGCAGCAGGTGGCGGGTGACGGGTGGTCGATGGGTGCGGCGGTGGACGCGCCGCACCACGAGCTCCCCTCCGCCCCCGCGGCCATCGCGCAGCTCCGAGCGCAGATCGACGCGTGGGCCGGAGCCGATGCCGGGCGCGCCGTGATCCTGCTCTCCCCGCCCTTCGCGGATCATCGCACCTGGGCGGCGTACCTGGCGGACGCGGAGCCGCGGCGCCCCGCGGACGCGCACTTCGACTTCCGCGGGGCGGGGGCCGACCCGCTGGCGATGGAGCTGGGCCACGTGAACGGCGCCGCCACGCACTACACGGCGGACCTGGCCCACGGCGCCGGCCCCGGGCCGGCGCGCGCGCAGCTGCTGCGCGTGGTGGAGCGCGTGAAGACGCTCACCGGGAAGAGCACCGTCTTCCTGGCGGCGCACTCCACCGCCGGGGTGCTGGCGCGCGCGTTCGCCGCCGAGCACCCCGGCCTGGTGGCGGGCGTGGTGACGCTGGGAACGCCGCACGCGGGCGCTCAGCGCGCGCGACGGGCGCGCCGGCTCCGCGGCGCCGCCCGCCAGCGCCCGGCGCCCCGCGTCCACGCGCAGGCGCCCGCGCACCTCGATCTCGCCCGTTTCCACCGGTCCCTGCGGGCCGAACGCGACGCGGACGCCGTACGCCACGTGCGTGGGCGGGCGGAGGGCGTCCGCGGCGGCCCCGGCACGGCCGGCGAGCGAATCGGCCAGCTCGGCCAGCAGCAGGCCGCCCGCCAGGCCGGGGATCGCCAGCCCGGGGACGGTGCCGGCCACCGCACCCGGCGCGTCGAAGGCGTGCCGGGGATACGCGCCCGGGTCGTTCAGCGCCGCGGCCAGCGAGGCCACCGCGCGGCCGGCCGTCGCCTGCTGCGACGACACCCGCGGCAGGTCGATGCCGAGGTTGCCGAAGACCAGCTGGGTGAAGCCGGAGCAGTCGAGTCCCTTGCTGGGATCGGTGCCGCCCCAGAGGTAGGGGACGCCGATGTACTTCTGCGCCTCGGAGA
>DASWMA010000525.1:0-3839 GCA_036399995.1 Longimicrobium sp.
GCTGCGCCGCCATCTCGGGGGTCATCTGCTGCGCGCGGAAGCCCACGCGGTCGGCGGCGCCGCCGGAACGGCCCTCCGCCGCGTCGCCGGAGCGGCCGGCGGCCTGGCGCGCCATCTCGCTCAGCCGCAGGGTGGCCGAGCGGCGCTCGCCGTAGCGGATGTAGTCGACCTTCACGGTCTCGCCCGGCGCGCGGCGCATCACCGACTCCATCAGGTCGCCGCGGTCGTTCACCTTGCGGCCGTCGATGGCCACGATCACGTCGCCCATCTGCAGCCCGGCGGCGCGGGCGCCCTCGCGCGGGTCGCTGGCCACCACCGCGCCGTCGGGCGAGGGGAGGCGGAAGACCTCGGCGTCGGCGGTGGTCACGTCGCGGATCTCCACCCCCATCATGGGCCGGTGCACCACGCCGAAGCGGATCAGGTCGTCGGCCACGCGCTTGGCCAGGTTGATCGGCACCGCGAAGCCGTACCCTGCGTAATAGCCGGTGGTCGAGGCGATGGCGCTGTTCACGCCGATCACGCGCCCCTGCAGGTCGATCAGCGGGCCGCCCGAGTTCCCCGGGTTGATCGCCGCGTCGGTCTGGATGTAGTGCTCCAGCGGGTTGGGGGCGCCGTTGCGCTCCATGATCCCGATGTTGCGTCCCTTGGCGCTCACGATCCCCGCGGTGGTGGTCTGCCCCAGCTGCAGCGGGTACCCCAGCGCCAGCACCCAGTCGCCCGTCTCGAGCTGGTCGCTGTCACCCACCCGGGCCACGGGAAGCCCCTGGCCCTCGATCTTCAGCACGGCGATGTCGGTGTTGGGGTCGCGCCCCACCACGCGCGCGTCGAACTCGCGCTTGTCGCTCAGCACCACCTTCACGCGGCTGGCGTCGTCCACCACGTGGTTGTTGGTCACCACGTAGCCGTCGGCCGAAAGGATGAAGCCCGAGCCCGAGCCCTGCTGCGGGGGCACGCGCATGCGGCCGCCGCCGAACATGTCCTCGAACGGCGTTCCGCGCAGCTGCGGCGGAACCTCCTGCGACACGGTGCGCGCCGCCGTCTCCACGCGCACCTGCACCACCGCCCCCTGCACGGCGCTGCTGGCGGCGCGGAAGGCCGAGCTGAGCCCCACGGCCGAGGGGTCGGGCGCCACCAGCGGCCGCGAGACCGCGTTGCGCACCTCCTGGGCACTGGCGTCGGGCACCGGGTCCTTCATCACGTCGGCCAGCGTGACGCCGGCACCCAGACCGGCGGCCAGTACGCCGGGGATCGCGAGCTTGCGAAGTTTCGTGTTCATCGTCAGTTCTATCCCTGCTGGAAAGACTGGTGTACGGATCGCTGGCTCTACCGTACCCAATCTCGCGCCACCCGTTCGCACAGTCCATTAGCCACTGGTTAGACGAGGATTAGCCGCCCTTAATCCTCGTGCGCCCGGGGCCCCAAACGGCGGCTCGCGTGTAACAAGGCGCAGAAGTCCCCAGTGCCCGGTTCCCCAGTGCCCAGTAAGTGCAGGGGAATCGGACATCGCCGCGCCGGACATCGCCGCGCCGGCCTGCGGACGCTGCACTGAGCACTGAGCACTGGGCACTGGGCACTGGGCACTGGGCACTGGGCACTCTCGTACTTTCGCACTCTCGCACTCTCGCACTTTCGCACTCCCCGTCCATGCGAATCCTGATCGTCGAAGACAACCCCCGCATCGCCAGCTTTTTGCAGAAGGGGCTGCGCGAGGAGGGCTACGTGGTGGACGTGGCGGGCGACGGCGACACCGCCTTCGACCGGGCCACGCAGCAGGGGTTCGACGCCGCGGTGGTGGACGTGATGCTTCCCGGGCGCAGCGGCTTCGAGCTGGTGCGCGACCTGCGGCAGGCGGGGGTGCCGCTCCCCGTGCTGCTGCTGACCGCGCGCGACCGGACGGAGGACAAGGTGGCGGGGCTCGACTCGGGCGCCGACGACTACCTGACCAAGCCGTTCGAGTTCTCGGAGCTCACCGCCCGGCTGCGGGCGCTGCTGCGGCGCAGCGCGGGAACCGGCCCCACCCCGGTGCTGCGGGTGGGCGACCTGGAGATGGACCCCGCCACCCGCGACGTGCGCCGCGAGGGAGCGGCGGTGGAGCTCACGCCCAAGGAGTTCGCGCTGCTCGAGTTCCTGATGCGCAACGCCGACCGCCCGCTGAGCCGCGCCACGCTGATGGAGCACGTGTGGGGGATCCGCTTCGACCCCGGCACCAACATCGTGGACGTGTGCGTGAACTCGCTGCGCAACAAGCTGCAGGACCGCGACCGAGAGCTGATCCAGACGGTGCGCGGCGTGGGCTACGTGGTGCGCAACCCCGCCGACGCGCGCACCCCGGCCGAATCGGTGGCCGAATGATCCAGAGCCCCGCGCCGCCCCGCCCGCGCGCCGCGTCCGTCGACCCCGCCATCCCCGCGATGAACGGGAGCGCCGCGCCGCCGGCGGTTCCCGGCGGGCGGCGCCCGTCGTCGCTGCGGCGCGAGATCGTGGTGGGGTACACCGCGGTGCTGGTGATCTCGCTCCTCTTCTTCGCCGGCGCCACCTACCTGATCATGCGGCAGACGCTGGCGCGCGCCGGCACCCAGTCGCTGCGGCAGACGGCGCTGGCGGCCGAGCAGCTGATCGCCCCGCCCAACATCCCCCGCATCGCCGTGCGCGAAGACCCGCTCCCGCCCGCGCCGGGCGACGTGGAGGCGCTGCGGCGGCGCACCCGGCTGGCCACGGGCGAGGTGGTGGACATCTACGTGGCGCGCACCGGCGACGTGGAGAAGAAGGCGGTGCGCTCGTTCGCGGTGATCGCGCTGCTGCTGATCCCCGTGACGGCGATGGCGGCGGCGCTGGTGGGGTACTCGGTGGCCAACCGGGTGCTGATGCCGCTGAACCGGCTGGTGGTGGCCACGAGGCAGATCGGCATCACCGACCTGTCGCGGCGGGTGGAAACGCCCGAGCACCCGGCCGAGCTGCGCGAGCTGTCGATGGCGGTGAACGGGATGCTGGGGCGGCTGGAGCGGGCGGTGGAAACGCTGCGCTCCTTCACCGCCGACGCCAGCCACGAGCTGCGCACCCCCCTCACCGCCATCCGCGGCACCGCCGAGGTGGCGCTGGCGCGCCCCCGCAGCGAGCCCGAGCTGCGGGAGACGCTGGAAGAGGTGCTGGAAGAGACGCGGACGATGCTGAGCCTGGTGGAAGACCTGCTCACCCTGGCCCGCGGCGACCAGAGCGTGGCGCCGCCGATGGAGGGGGTGGACCTGGCCGCCGTGCTGCGCGACGTGCAGGACGTGGGCGAGGCGCTGGCCATGGGCAAGCCGGTGGAGGTGCGGCTGGACGCGCCCGAGACGCTGCCGCCGCTGGTGGGCGCGGCGGGCCCGCTGCGGCGGCTGTTCCTGAACCTGGTGTCGAACGCGGTGAAGTTCACCGAGCGCGGCACGGTGACGCTGGCGGCCCGCGCGGTGGACGAGCCGGCGGCGCTCCCGCCGGGCGGCGACGCACAGCCGGCGGCCCCCCCGGCCGCCGCGCGGCGGTGGCTCGAGGTGGTGGTGGAAGACACCGGCGCGGGGATCGCGCCCGAGGCGCTGCCGCGGGTGTTCGACCGCTTCTACCGCGCCGACGCGGCGCGCGAGCGCAGCGGTGGCACGGGGCTGGGCCTGGCGATCGCGCGGATGATCGCGCAGCAGCACGGCGGCACCATCGCCGCCGAGAGCGAGCTGGGCCACGGCAGCCGCTTCACCGTGCGCCTCCCCGCGCAGGCGTAGGCACACGGTGCGAAGGTGCGAAGGTGCGAAGGTGCGAAGGTGCGAAACTGCGAGGGTGCGGGGAAATCGCTCGCACTCTCACATGAGCAAAAA
>DASWMA010000526.1:0-6983 GCA_036399995.1 Longimicrobium sp.
AAGGGGCCGGTGAGCGAGGCGGCGCTCCGCGACGCGCTGAACGCCGTCCTGGCCGCCCGCCTGACCCCCGAGGTGATGGCCGCGGGGCTCGACGCGCCGCTGGCCGCCGCGCTCGCCCGCCTGCAGGGCGCCGCGCTCCCCGCGTGGCCCGCCGACGCGGTGGCCACGGCCATCCGCACGGGGCTGGAGCGCGCGGCGGCGAAGACGATCGCCGACGCGCAGGCGAAGGTGGCCGACGCGCAGGCGGCGGTGCAGACGCAGGCGGCGGCCGAGCGCGCCGCGGCCGCCGCCCTCGCGGCCGACCCCGAGAACAGGGATCTGCAGAAGAAGCTGGCCGACGCGCAGGCCGAGCTGGCGAAGCGGCAGGCGGCGCTGGCCACCACGCAGGGCGAGCTGGCCACCGCCAGCACCGGCGCCACCCGCGAGCTGTCGGAGTCGCTGGACGCGATCCCGGCGCGGGTGCAGGCGCTGCGCAAGCGCACGCAGGACGCGCTGGACGCCCTGGGCACGCCGGCGGCGCGCGCGAGGGTCCTGGCCGGGCGCACCGCCGGGGCGCCGTACGCGCTGGAGGTGCGGCTGCGCACCATCGACTGGGAGGGCGCGGTGCTGGCCGACGCGGCGTACGTGGAGCCGTCGTTCGTGGAGACGGTGGCGCCCCAGCCCTTCGTGTACACCCGCCGGGTGGCGCTGGCCGGCACGCTGGCGCTGGCGCTGCCGCTGACCGCCACCGACCACGAGAAGCGCATCGTGCGCGAGCAGGTGCGCCAGCAGGTGGCCGACCTCCTCGACGGGCTGCGCCCCGAGGAGAGCCTGGAGCTGGACCGGGTGCGCGCGCTGGCCGAGACGCACGAGCGGGTGCTGCGCGCCACCTTCGAGCCCGCGGCCGCGCTGGCCGGGCGCATCGACGACGGCGCGCTGGAGGTGCGGGCGATGGAGAAGCTGGTGCTGGGCGGCGACGCCTTCGAGATCCGCGCCTGATGGACGCGCTGACCGCGAAGGGCCGCGGCATCCTGCTGCGCCTGCCGCACTTCTACCACCCCGACGGCGCCGGCGAGCTGCTGCTGGACGTGGTGGGCGGCGTTGGGCACGCGCTGGAGCGCGCCGAGGCCGACCTGTACCGCGTGCTGCGCGCGCACCACGTGCAGACGGCCGACAACGACCAGGCCGGCGGCTTCACCGCCCCGCCGGGGCAGCGCGGCGAGCTGGACCGCATCCTGGCACTGTACCTGGAGGAGCTGGGCGGCACCTCGCAGCTGGTGAAGGTGAGCCCCGCCTTCACCGCCCGGTCGATCGACACGCGCAGGCTGGCCCGCCGCCTGGCCGGCCGCGAGCCGCTGACGGCGCGGCTGATGGCCGGCTTCGGCCCGGAGACGCGCGAGCTGCTGCGGCGGTGGGACCCGGCGCACGCCCGCGTCCGGCCCGAGGAGGTGCGCCCGGGGCTGGTGCTGACGCTCCTCCTGGCCCCCACCGGCACCCCGGCGCTGCGCGACGCGCTGGCCCCCGCGGCGCGCGCCTGGGTGGGCCGCTACACCGCCCCGCCCGACGCGCCGGTGACCGACGCGAGGGAGCCCGGCGCCGAGGTGGCGGCCGAGGTGTGGGCGAAGCTGGCCGCGTGGAGCCCCGAGGCGGCCGCGGTGGACCCCGCCGAGCGCGACCGCAGCTCTCCCCTCCCCCTGCTGCTGCGCACGCTGCTGGCGGCGTACCTGCGCGGGCGGCTGAGCGCGCGGACGCGCACGCTGCTGGAGGGGTACGCCGGGGGCGAGGTGCCCCCCGCCCTGGCCGCGGCGCTCGCGGGCGACCTGAACGAGCGGGTGCTGGGCGACCCGCAGCTCTACCCCCGCAACCGCGCCCTGTGGGACTCGCTGCCGCTGGGCGACACGGTGACGCCGCTGCGCAGCGGCGTGCACCGCGACCTGCTGCGCGCCCGTGCCGCCGCGCTGCGCGCCGCCGAGGCCGGCGCGGGCGAAGAGGACCGGCGGCGGATCACGGCCGAGCGCGAGCGGATCGAGGGGGAGCTGGAGTGGGCCGAGGTGGTGCCCACCCCGCCGGGCGACGACCTGCTGCGGCTGAACCGGATGCTGCTGGAGGCCGCCTGGCCGCACGACCAGGCGGCGCGCCCCTGGGGGTTCGCGCCCCGCGGCATCCCCGGCGCGCCCCAGGTGCGAGCCGCGCTGGTGGACGAGCTGAACGCCGTCCTCCCCGACGCCACGCTGGCGAGCGAGGCGCTCTTCCCCGAGCAGGCCGACGACCTCCCGGCGCTGCGGGCGCGCTACGCGGGGGAGCCCGGGTGGCTGAACCGCACGCTGCTGGAGCGCGCCCTTCCCGAGGCGGTGGAGCCGGCGCACGCCGCCTACCGCGAGCGCCTGCTGGGGCTGATCCAGGTGCTGCGCCGCGGCGCCTCCACCCGCCGCGGGATCGTGGACGTGGTGGCGGCCAACCTGGGGATCCTGGGCGACGACCGCGAGGTGCGCGCCGCCCGCGAGCTGATCCGCATCGTGGAGTACGCCCCCGAGCGGATGACCTTCTTCGCGGGCGACGTGGAGTTCTGGGGCGAGGTGGTGGTGCACAACCCCAACCCCGACGCCGCCGACGCCGAGTTCCACCTGACCGTGCGCCCCGGCCCGCCGGCCGAGCTGGCCAACGTGCGGCTGGAGCGGGTGGACACCGGCGACTTCGTGGAGTGGCCCGGCCGCCTGGTGCCGGCCGACCAGCTCACGATGCGCGGCGGCACGGTGCTGCTGAACGGGATCGCGCCGCTGGAGATGCTGTCGCGCCCCGTGCCGCCGGTGCCGCCGGGCGAGTCGGTGTGGCGCTTCGTGGCCGACGTGGTGGTGCACGGCGCCGAGGCGCGGCTCGACCGCGAGCTGCCGGTGGGCCGCTTCGTGGACCGGGTGGGGAACGCGTTCGACGCCACGGTGCTGGCGCCGTCGGAGCCGCCGGTGACGCTGCGGGTGGCGTCGGAGAAGACCACGCCGGGGATCTTCACGGTGGCGATCCCCTGGAACATCCCGGGCTTCACCGACCGCTTCGAGCCGCAGGACCACCCCCGCGACCAGATCCTGGGGCTGGTGCGCCGGGTGAAGGCCGCCGGGGTGGAGGCCCGCGTGGCCTACCACGAGCGCTTCCGCGAAGACCACGCGGTGGAGGTGTCGCTGCGGCTGGTCGTGCAGGGGAAGCTGCTGGCCCAGGTGCACGACACGACGGACCGCTGGTCGGCCCTCCTGCGGCAGCAGGGGCGCGAGGACCACGACACCCGCGACGCGCTGGTGCTTTCGGGGGTGTTCGACTACACCGGGTTCGACTCGCTGAACACCTTCGCGTGAGCGAGTGCGGGGTGCTGAGTGCTGAGTGCTGAAGTGCCGGGTGCGCGATCCCGACGGATCCGATGGCTCCGTGGCGAGGCCGGGGCCGCTCTGGGTCACACGGAGGGAACGGAGGAAACGGAGAACTTCGCCCGCGCTCCGGTCCTCCCCGTGTCTCCGACGGGTCGAACGCGGGGCGGAAACGCCACGATGCGTGAGGGATGCGCGCCCGGAGGGCCGGGACGGCGCCGCGCGTGGGCGGAGGCCGACGGAGCGGCTGGATGGCGGGCGCGGCGCTGGCCCGGCGCGGTTGGCAACGGCGGTATCGTTGCCTACCGCGCGCGCAGCCCGGCCCGGAGCGCAGCGGAGGGACACGCCCCAACCCGGCCGTTCATCCGTCCGCCACGCCGGCCCGAAGAATCGCTGGACGAGAGACACCGAATGATCACCCCCATCCGGGACGCCGTATGAGCCTGCGAGAAGACCTGAACATCGCCGGGCGGCTGACGCTGCGGCTGCACACCGCCGACGGCCGCGTGGCCGAGGAGCGCGTGGCGCACAACGACATCACCCTCAAGGGGCGCGAGCTGGTGGCGCGGCTCTTCAACGCCCAGCTCTCGGCCACCGACATCCCCCGCGTGTCGCGCATCGTGGTGGGGAGCGACGACCACACCTTCAACGCGCAGGACACCGCCCTGGGCAAGCGCGTGGGCTCCACCCGCATCACCACCATCACCGAAGAGACGGTGAGCGACGGCACCCGCCCCCGCAAGCTGCTGCGGCTGACCGGCGAGCTGGCCGAGAAGGACTGCAACGCCGAGCTGCGCGAGGCCGGGCTGTTCACCGACGGCGAGGAGCTGATGTACAACCGGGTCGTGTTCAAGCCGATCAACAAGAGCGCCGAGTTCAAGCTGACCCTGGTGTGGGAGATCACCTTCTGAAACCGGCCGGCCCCCCGCTGGGCCGCGCCACCCCCAATGAGGCACGATGGCATTCACGCACAGCGACAAGGTGCCGGGCGACCCGATCCGCTCGGCCGACTGGAACGACATGGGGCGCGAGGTGGCGCGCCTCGAGGGCGCCAAGGTGGACCTGGCGCCCGCCCAGACCCAGACCCTCAACGGCGCGCTGGTGATCAAGGCCGGGCTCGAGGTGGGCACCGGCAACACCGGCGCGCAGCTGCGCATCTTCCGCCGCCAGGAGAACGCCGCCGACCCGGCCAACCAGGGCGCCCTGGTGGTGGGCAACGACAACGCCACCAGCGCCACCCTGCGCCTGGGGTATGACCAGAACTATTCGTGGCTGCAGGGGCAGGGGCGGCAGAACCTGGCGCTGAACCCCCGCGGCGGCGACGTGGGGGTGGGCACCGACGCGCCCAAGTCGCGCCTGTCGGTGGCGGGCGGGGTGGCCGTGGGCGCGGCGTACGCGGGCGCCAGCGCGGCCCCCGCCAGCTCGCTGATCGTGGAGGGGAACCTGGGGGTGGGCACCCCCGCGCCGGCCGCCCGGCTGCACGTGGAGGGGAACGCGCGGGTCAACGGCGGGCTCGACGTGACCGGCGCGCTCAACTTCGGCACCGCGGTGCGGCAGATGGTGAACCTGTGGGGCACCGGCTACGGGCTGGGGGTGCAATCCAGCACCACCTACTTCCGCAGCGACGCCCACTTCGCCTTCTTCCGCGGCGGCACGCACGCCGACGCGCAGCTCGCCCCCGGCCCCAACGGGGTGGGGCTGATGAGCATCCTGAACAGCGGGAACGTGGGCATCGGCACGATGGACCCCCAGGCGCGGCTGCACGTGGCGGGCGGCGCGCTGCGGCTCGACGCCGGGCAGGAGATCGTCTTCGCCGACAACGGGCAGATCCGCAGCATCGACAACAACCACCGCATCCTCTTCCGCCGCAGCGAGGACAAGCTCGAGCTGCGCGAGTACGGCGACATCGTCTTCTCCCCGGGCGCCACGGCGGGGGCCGAAACGGCCAAGGCGGTGCTGAAGGCCGACGGGAGCTTCGGGATCGGCACCGCCGCCCCGCGCAGCGCGCTCGACACCTTCCGCGGGGTGATGAGCGGCGCGGCGAACGACTACGTGAAGGCGCAGTTCACCATGAGCGGCGGCGGGGTGGTGACCTGGGTCGGCGGCCGGCTGAAGTGGACGCAGCGCTTCATCGCCATCTCGGCCAACCGGGGAACCACCTTCTCCGCCGGCTACGTGGACATCAACATGCCCACCGCCGGGATCCCGGCGGCCAACGTGTACAACAACACCGCGCGCTCGGCCACCGCCGACGGCGTGGCGCTGGGCGCGTGGGAGGCGCTGTACGCGGTGCACACCCCCGGCGGCGACCAGGGCGCCGTCTCCTTCCGCATCGTGATCCACACCGCCGACTTCAACGCGCCCAGCAACTGGATCCTGGTGGGGGTGGTGAACGGCGACGCCAACTTCGTCAAGCTGGGCACCGGCGAGTCGGCGGGGCGGTGGATCAGCGCGCTCGACGTGTCGGGCGCGCTGAGCTTCGGCAACGCGGTGCGGCAGATGGTGAACCTGTGGGGCACCGGCTACGGCCTGGGCGTGCAGAACAGCACCGCGTACTTCCGCAGCGACGCCCACTTCGCCTTCTTCCGCGGCGGCACGCACTCCGACGCCCAGCTCACCCCCGGCGCCGGCGGCGTGGGGCTGATGAGCATCCTGAACAACGGGAGCGTGGGGATCGGCACCATGTCGCCCGTGGCGCGGCTGCAGGTGGTGGACGGCGCGATCATGCCCGCGGCGGGCGACAGCGACGCGGCGGGGATCATGTTCCCCCGCGACGCCTTCGGCGGCGGCGGCGACGCGGCGTGGATCCGCTGGGTGACGCGCGGCGGCGAGGCCACCACCCTCGAGATCGGCTGCGCCAACGACGCCGACGACCACATCGCGCTGAACCCCGCGGGGAACGTGGGGATCGGCACCCGCAACCCCGAGTCGAAGCTGCACGTGGCGACCGGCGAAATCCGCTGGGGGAACGGGAGCCTGCTCAGCACCGACCAGGGCGGCAGCATCGAGCTGGGCGGGAACAACGGGAAGGCCGGCACCGGGGTCCCCTTCATCGACTTCCACCACGGCAACGGCCGGATCGAAGACTACAACGCGCGCATCATCAACGACGGCGACGGCGTGCTCACCGTGTTCGTGCGCACCTTCCGCTACAACGGGAACGTGGTGATGGCGTCGAGCCGCGAGCTGAAGGACGGGATCGAGGAGCTGGGGGTGGACGAGGCCCAGCGCATCGTGTCGGAGCTGAACCCGGTGCGCTACCACATGAAGAACGACGAGATGAAGGAGCCGCACCTGGGCTTCATCGCCGAGGACGTGCCCGAGCAGGTGGCCGCGCTCGACCGCAAGGCCATCTCGCCCAACCACATCATCGCCGCGCTGACCCGCGTGGTGAAGGAACAGCAGCGGCGCATCGACGAGCTGGCGCGCCGCATCAACGGAGAGGCCGTGAATGCGTGAGGCGATGGAGGCGCGGCTCGCCGAGCTGCGCCAGGAGCGGGAGCGGGGCGAGCAGATGATGGCCGAGATGCAGGCGCGCCAGGCGGCGCTGCGCGACACGCTGCTCCGGATCAACGGCGCCATCCAGGTGCTGGAGGAGCAGCTGGGCGCCGCCCCGCCCCCGGAAGACCCGCTGCACACCCCCGAAGCGTG
>DASWMA010000527.1:0-6269 GCA_036399995.1 Longimicrobium sp.
CGCCGCCACCCGCGCCGAGGCGGACGAGACGAGACGCGCCGCGGGCCTGGCGGTGCTGAACGCCGAGGAGTCGCTGCAGCTGGTGCTGTGGGAGGGGCGCCGCGACCGCACGGGCGAGGCGGGAATGGCCGCGCTGGCCTACGTCCGCCGCGCCGCCGAATCGGCCAACGCGCTGGCCTATGCGCAGGCCTCCGACCCCCAGGCGGCCGCGCAGGTGGCGGCGTTCGGCGTGGACGCGGAGCGCGAGCTGGAGGCGCTGGCCGACGGGCTGGACCACGCGCCGGAGGAGCTGCGGATCCCGGAGATCACCCCTCCGCCGTACAAGCCGATGGTGGGCCGGGTGATGGCGGAGCTGGCGGAAGACGTCCGCGCGCTGGGCGGGGTGCTGGCGCGCGGGCTGGTGGCCGCGCGGCAGGAAGACGCGGCCGAGGCGAGGCAGGGCCGCTGACTACGTCGGCCACGAAGGCGATCGAAGCGGCACGTGCGTGAGGGATGCGCGCCCGGAGGGCCGGGACGGCGCCGCGCGAGCACTGAAGCCGCAGGTCTACCGGGACGCATAGCGCGGCGGTGGCCCGGCGCCGTTGGGCACGGCGGTATCGTGCCCTACGGCGCGCGCAGCCCGGTTTGGCGCCCCAGCGCCAAACACGCCCGCCCCCCGCCGTTCCTTCCTTCCCTCGTCCTCCGACAGAAAGGTCAGTCGAAGGCACGCGGCCAAGTGGCGCTTGCCGCGCTGGACGATTACCTCGCCGGCGGCGGGGATGCGCGTGGTGCGGTCGGCCCACCTTCCATCTGCTCGTCCAGCGTGGCGCAGGCACGATTTCTCGAGTACTATATAGTACCTTTACAGACGGTTATCGGGCGGATGGGTCGGCGTCCTGCGCCCCCCGCTCTCGCGTGACGGCGCACCCCAGGGGAGTGCGCCCCTCTCCCATCCTGCCTTCGGAGGCTCTCATGAAGAAGCTGCGCCTCGAACTCGATGAACTGCACGTGGAGTCGTTCGTGACGGACAGGGGTGAAGACGAGCGGGGGACGGTAGAGGGGCACGCGTCGCTCCGCTGCAGCGGCGGCGGCACAACCTGCAACGGCGACAACACCTGCGTCGACGGATATACTTGCGGTGCCGCGGGGACCTGTTATCTGAGCTGCAACGGAACGTGCCCGGCGCCGTGCACGTACGAGATGTCGCTTTGCTACTGCGCGTGACGGCGGACGCTCCGGCGTGCGGCGGCGACCGGAATGCCGGCAGCCACTGAAGCCAAAACGCGAAAGGGCCCAAGCCTTTGCCTGGGCCCTTTCGCGTCTCTGGTGCCGCGTCGTATCAGCCGAAGCGGACGCGGGCGAAGTGGCGCTTGCCGCGCTGGAGGATGACCTCGCCGGCGGCGGGGATGCGCGCGGTGCGGTCCGCGACCTTCTCGCCATCCACCGAGACGGCGCCCTGCTGGATCTGGCGCTGCGCGTCGGCGCCGGAGGAAACCAGGCCCGTGCGCACCAGCAGCCTGGTGACCGCCACGCTCCCGTCCTGCACCCCCAGCTCCGCGTCGCCGGGCGACAGGTCGAACTCGGGCATCTCGTCGGGGATCTCCTTGCGCTTGAACAGCGCGTCGAACGCCTCCTCGGCCTGCGCGCCGGCGTCGGCGCCGTGGTACTGCTGCACGATGAGGCGGCCCAGCGCGCGCTTGGCGCGGTACGGATCGGTGCGCGCCCGCTCCAGCGCCGCCGCCAGCTCATCTCCCGAAAGCGCCGAGGCCATGCGATACCACTCGTCGAGCAACTCGTCGGGGATGGACATGGTGCGGCCGAACTGCTGGTCGGGCGCGTCGGCGATCCCCACGTAGTTGTCGTAGCTCTTCGACATCTTGGCCACGCCGTCGGTCCCGCGCAGCAGCGGCATCAGCAGGCACACCTGCGGCTCCTGCCCCCAGTGCGGCTGCAGGGCGCGGGCGACCAGCAGGTTGAACTTCTGGTCGTTGCCGCCCAGCTCCACGTCGGCGTTCAGCACCACCGAGTCGTACGCCTGCATCAGCGGGTACATGAACTCGACGATCGAGATCGGCCGGCTCTCGCGGTAGCGCTTCTCGAAGTCGTCGCGCTCCAGCATCCTCGCCACGGTGTAGTGCGAGGTGATCTTGAGGATGTCCTGCAGGGTGAGCGGCTTGAGCCACTTCGCGTTGTTCTCGATGCGCGTCCGCTGGGGATCGAGCACCTTGAACATCTGCTCGGCATAGGTGCGGCTGTTGGCCTCCACCTCTTCCTCGGTCAGCGGCGGGCGGGTCTCGTTGCGGCCGGTGGGGTCGCCGATCATGGCCGTGTAGCCGCCCATCACGAAGACGACGTCGTGCCCCAGCTCCTGGAAGGTGCGCAGCTTCCGCAGGGTCACCGCGTGGCCGATGTGCAGGTCGGGGCGGGTGGGGTCGAAGCCCTGCTTCACCACCAGCGGCTTCCCCGTCTTCATCGACCGCGCGAGCTTGCGCTCCAGCTCGTCTTCGGGAACGATCTCGAGCGTGTCGCGTCGGATCTCGTCGAGCTGCTCCTGCACCGGCGGGAAGTTCACGATCGCTACCGTATGGATGTCGTAGAAACGCGGCCGTCGATGGGCCTCGCAAAAGGCGCGGGCGAACCGCGGAGTGTAGCCGAAATCGTCCACGCCACGCAAGCCCGCGCACCGTCATCTGGACAGCGTCGCCGTTGGACGCGGACCCCGGATCGGCGTTAGCTTGTCTCCCCCTTCGGCGGCGAGGCTCGCCCACCGACGGGGTTTGAGATCTCACGCAGAGCAGCGGAGAAGCAGAGGAGTTCTCCGCGGCCCCTCTGCTGCTCTGCTGCTCTGCGTGACACCCATGACGGTACGTCCCTGACGCGAATGGCCGAGTCGAAGGAAGAAGGCGCGCCCGTGACGGTGCCGCCCTCCACACGCGGGCAGACCGACGCGAAGCACTCCGCGGCGCACCGGGTGGAGTATGCGCTGGCGCGGACGCTGGAGACCGCCGTGGCCACGCTGCCGGAAGGCGCGGCCGACGCGGTGGGCCGGCGGATCGGGCGGATGGTGCACGGGCTGGGGATCCGGCGGAAGGTGGTGGAAGCAAACCTCCGCCACGCCTATCCCGAGCAGCCGGACGAGTGGATCCGCCGCACCGTGCTGGCCACCTACGAGCACCTGGGGCGCGAATCCGCCGCCATCCTGCGCCTCAGCAAGCTGAACCGGCAGGCGATCGTCGACCGCACCGTGCCCGTGGGGTGGGACGAGCTGAACGAGGCGCTCGACGAGAAGAAGGGCGTGCTGCTGGTGACCGGGCACTACGGCAACTGGGAGATCGCCGCCGCCACCGTGGCGTCGCGCGGGATCCCGATCGCGGCGATCGTCCGCCGCCAGGGGAACCGGCTGGTGGACGCCCGGCTCGACTCGCTCCGCCGCAACCTGGGGGTGGAGACCATCACCCAGCGCGAGGCACCGTCGCGCGTCCCCCGCCTGCTGCGGAAGAACGGGGTGATCGGGATCGTGGGCGACCAGGACGCGCGCAAGGCGGGCGTGTTCGTGCCGTTCTTCGGCCGCCCGGCATCCACCCACCGCGGCCCGGCGCTGTTCGCGCTCAAGCTGGGGGCGCCGGTGTTCGCCTGCGTGGCGCGGCGCCTGCCGGGTGCGGGGGTGCGCTACGAGGTGAGCGGCCAGCGCGTTCCCGTCGCCCGCACCGGCGACCTGGAAGCCGACGTCCGGGCGCTGACGGCCGAGCTGGCGGCCCGGCTCGAGGGCGAGATCCGCAAGGCGCCCGAGCAGTACTTCTGGTTCCACAGACGCTGGAAAACCAAGCCCCCGGCGGACCTTTCCGCCCCGGACGGGGGTATGGGCACGGTCGATTCCGCGCCCGCCGACACCGACCCGGACGACGCGTGATCTACATCTGCATCCCCGCCCTGAACGAAGCCCGCACCATCGGCGTCCTCCTCTGGAAGATCCGCCAGGTGATGGAGGAGTTCCCGCGGGACTACCACGTGCTGGTGCTGGACGACGGCAGCACCGACGACACCGCCGAGGTGCTGGAGCCTTACGTCCGCGTGCTCCCCGTCACCGTCCTCCGCAACGAGCGCACGCAAGGGTACGCGCCGGCGGTGGAGCGGCTGATCCGCGAGGCGGTGCGCCTGTCCACGCACCCCCGGCGCGACGTGCTGGTGGTGATGCAGGCCGACTTCACCGAGAGCCCCGACGACATCCCCAACCTGCTGAAGCGGGTGGAAGGCGGCGCCGACGTGGTCGGCTCGTCCGTCGCGGGGACGGAAGGCGAGCTGCCCCGCTCGCTGCGCTGGTCGCGCCGCGGGCTCCCCTGGCTCCTGTCGCGCGCGCCGCTGCCGAAGGAGATCAAGGACCCGCTCTCGGGCTTCCGCGCCTACCGGGTGTCGCTGCTCAAGCGCGCGCTGCAGGACCGCGACGGCAAGCCGCTGCTGACCAGGCAGCACGGGTGGGCGGCCAACGCCGAGCTGCTGATGTGCGTGGCCCCGCACGTCCGCCGCGCCGACAACGCCGAGGTGCAGCTCCGCTACACCCGGCGCGAGCGCACCACCCGCTTCAGCGCCTGGAACACCGCGCTGGAGCTGTGGAACCTGGCCCGCACGGCGCCGCGCCGGATGGCGGCGGCCCGCGCCGCCGCGGCCGCCTCGCCCGAGCCGCCGGCCGAACGGATCGGCGAAACGCCGCCGGCCCCGCGCATGCCGCGCACCCCGCGCCCCGAGCGCCCGCACGAGGAGCGCGCGCCCAGGCCCGAGCGCGGCCGCAACGAAGAGCGCGCACCCCGGCCCGAGCGTGGCCGCAACGAGGAGCGCGCGCCCCGGCCCGAGCAGGGCCGCAACGAAGAGCGCGCGCCCCGGCCCGAGCAGGGCCCGCGGCCCGAGCGCGGCCCCCGCCCCGAGCGCCCGCCGCGCCAGCGCCGCGAGCGGCCCGCCGCGGCCGCCGCCCTCGACGCCGAGGTAGCGTCGCCGGCGCTGGACGAGGCGCCACAGGGCGTGGGGATGGAAGAGGCCGCGCCTGCACCGCGCAAGCGGAAGCGCCCGCCCCGCCGCCGCGGGAAGAAGCCCGCCGCCGAGGGGCAGGCGACCGACGTCGGGGAGGACGCCCGGCCCGGCCCGGCCGCGGACGCGTCTTCGAACGAGCCCGCGGGGCCCCCGGTGGAACTCTCGGCCGCGCCGTCCGTAGAGGGAGGCGAGGGAGAGACGCCGGCCCCGGCGCGCAGGCGTTCGCGCCCGCGCCGGCCGCGGCGCCCACGCACCGGCCAGCCGCCCGCCGACGGCGGCGGCGAGGGAGGAGGCGAGGGCCCGGCGGAGTGATCGGAACCGTATGGGGAGGACTGAATGAAGCTTCGGGTTTTGAATAGATTCGCATCCGTGGCGGTGGCGCTGGGCAGCGCGGTGCTGCTGGGCGGCGCCGCGCAGATGCCGCAGGATGGCGGCGCGGCGCGGATGCCGCAGGACGGCGGTGCCCCGCGCCTCCCCTTCTCGGTGGGCGAGCGCGCCGACTACCAGGTGAAGCTGGGCGTGGTGAGCGTGGGGAGCGGCTTTCTCGAGGTGGCGGGCTCGGAGGTGATCGGCGGCGCGCAGACGCTGCACACGCGGATGCAGGTGCAGGGGAGCCTGGGGATCGCCCGCGTGAACGACCGCTACGAGAGCTGGATCGACGTGCAGGGGCTGTTCTCGCGCCGCTTCATCCAGAACGTCCACGAGGTGCGCTACCGCCGCAACCGCTCGTACGAGTTCGACCCGGCGCGCCGCACCTACCGCCGGCTCGACAAGGACGAGACGGGGCCGATCGCCAGCGACAAGCCGCTCGACGACCTGTCGTTCATGTACTACGCGCGTACCCTGCCGCTGGAGGTGGGCGACCAGTACACCCTGAACCGCTACTTCAAGGAGAGCGGCAACCCGGTGGTGCTGCGCGTGGTGCGCAAGGAAACGGTGCAGGTGCCCGCGGGGCGCTTCCGCACCATCGTGGTTCAGCCCACCATCCGCTCCGGCGGGCTGTTCGGCGAGGGTGGCCGCGCCGAGATCTACTTCACCGACGACGAGCGCCGCATTCCCGTGCTGATCAAGAGCCGCGTGCCGGTGGTGGGGTCGCTGACCATGTCGCTGCGCAGCTACCGCGCGGGGACGTGATCCCCTTCCCCACCATTGCGGACTGACGTGGACAACGACGACCGCCGTCCAGACGGGTCCGCCCCGGGGAGCCCCCCCGAGGCGGACCTTTCGCTTGTGCGCACCCTTCCCGTAAGCACCCGCCCCAACAAGGT
>DASWMA010000528.1:0-3327 GCA_036399995.1 Longimicrobium sp.
TGCTGCCGCGGCACTGGGAGTGGCTGAAGAGCCAGCCGGGCGGCGCGTCCGTCGCCATCCGCAAGCTGGTGGACGAGGCCCGCCGCGCCACCGAGGCGGCCGATGCGGCCCGGCGCGCGCGCGACGCCACGTACCGCTTCATGGCCGCCATCGCCGGCGACCAGCCGTGGTACGAGGAAGCGCTGCGGGCGCTCTACTCCAACCGCCGCGACGACTTCGAGGAACGGATCCGCTTCTGGCCCGCGGACGTCCGCGGCCACGCGCTGCGCTTGGCCGCGCCCGCGTGGGTGGGTGATGCAAACGACAGGGAGGCGGGGCGATGAACCGGAAGGAGCTGGTCCGCGAGTACAAGCAGCGCCCGCGGCAGATGGGGATCTGGCAGGTGCGGAACACCGTGAACGGAAAGCTCCTGGTGGGCGCGAGCACCGACCTCCCCGCGATCCTCAACCGCCAGCGCGCGCAGCTCAAGCTGGGGGCGCACCCCAACCGCGCGCTGCGGGAAGACGGCAATGCGTTCGGGCTGGATGCGTTCGCGTTCGAGGTGCTCGACACCCTCAGCGTGCCCGACGACCCGGGCTACGACCCGTCGGCCGACCTGCGCACGCTGGAAGCGATGTGGCTGGAGACGCTGTCGCCCTTCGGCGAGCGGGGATACAACGGGAACGCTCCCCGGCGCGGCTGAGCCCGCTCAGCGGTGCTCGGTGACACCTATCTGGCGGCAGTATTCCAGCACGGGGCAGGTGGAGCACTTCGGCGCGCGGCCGGTGCACACGTGCTTGCCGAAGGGCACCAGCAGCTCGTTGATCTCCACGTGGTACTTCGGCGGGAGCACGGCCTCGAGCGCGCGCATGGTGGCGTCGGGGTTCGGCGCGGCCACGTAGCCCCAGCGGTTGGTCACGCGGTGCACGTGGATGTCCACGCCGATCCGGGCCGCGCCGCAGGCGATGCCCAGCACCAGGTTGGTGCACTTGGGGCCCACCCCGTCGAAGCCGAGCATCACCGCCTCGTCGCAGGGGAGCGCGCCGCCGTGCTCGTCCACGCAGCGCCGGGCGATGGCGTGGATCTGCCGCGCCTTGGCCGCGTGGAAGGCGCAGGTGCGGATCAGCGCATCCACCTCGTCCACCGCCAGCGCGGCCACCTGCGCCGGCGTGCGCGCCCGGGCGAACAGGCGCCGCGCGGTGGGGAGCGTCACCTCGTCGCGCGTGCGCACGCTGATCATGCACGCGGCGAGCTGCTCGAACGCGCTTCCGAAGCCCTCGTCGCGCAGCTCGAAGAGCGCGGCGCGCGGGTACGGCTCCACCGCCTTGCGGATGCGGCGCATCACCGCGTGGATGTCGAACGGGCGCTTCGGCACGGCACGGTCGCGGCGCAAGTAGACGAAGGGAACGAGGGGAAACTACGGTCCCGAGTGCCCAGTGCCCAGTGCCCAGTGAGGCGAAATCCAGCGCGATGGTGCAGGATTGCGCGAAAGTGCCCAGGACGCGCGTGACGTCCTGGGCACTGGGCACTAGGAACCGGGCACTGCGGTTCAGTCCGGCCTCGTCCCTCCGACGGCCGGGTCGCCCTTCCCCTCGCCGCCGCGCTCCTTGACCACGGCCCAGCCGCTGTCGGGGTGCTGCTCGCTGGGCGTGTTCACCTGCTTCTGCAGGTGCTCGGGAACGCCGGCCACCTTCTGGCCGCGCCCGCCCGGCCGCTTGTCGGCATCGTCCTCCAGCCCCGGCGCCGAGAAGTCGGGGCCGCCGTCGGGCCCGTCGGCGAACCCGGCCTCGGCGAACGCCTGCTCGCCGAGCGGGTCGGCCTCCTCGATCTCCTCGGGGTCGAACCCGGGATCCTGCATGCGCTTCGTCATCATCCCCCCTGTCACGCGGTTCAACGCTCCCGCGGCTCGCGCCGCGGACGGTCCATCTCCTCGCCCTCACCACGCACCTGCAGCTCCGCCTGTGCGCGGGTCCACCCCGCCATCGTCCCCACTCCCCACCCCGACCAGCCCAGCGCCGGGTCCACACCCAGCGGCGTGAAGGTGAACGGCGGCGGCGACACCTCGTCGTCCTCTCCGCCGGACGACAGCGGTCCGGCTTCGTCGTCTCGCAAGTCCTTCAACGATCGTGGGTTGTGCGGCATTTCCGTTTCCTTCCGCCGGGTTTGGGAGGGGGCTTTCGTTCGCAAGGACCGTGCGTGCGGGCGGGGAACGGGTGTTGCACTTCACCGCCAGCAGAGGAAACACGCGAGACGAGGTGGACGATGCTGCTGGTTTCGGTGCTGGTGCTGATCGCGTTGGCGGCCACGCCGTGGGTGGCGTCGCACTACGTGGGGCGGCTTCCCTACGCGCCGGAGTGCCCGTACTGCAACGCGGTCACCGGCCAGACCGCGCCGCACGGGTGGATCGACCGGATCTTTGCGACCGCCGCCGCCACGCCCGTGCGCTCGTGCTCGCGGTGCGGGTGGGCCGGCCGCATGCGCTGGCGCTTGGCACAGGAGCGCATCCGCGACCGGCGGTAGCGTCCGGCTCGCGACCCTCTCACGACTCGGGCGATCCTCTTCCGCGACCCACCCTGCCACACCTTCCCGCAGCAGTCCCCCGGCCTCTCCGCAACCATTCAGAATCCGCGCGGCGCCTGAACCAGAAGCGTGGCGCGGGCTCCGCGGATTCGCGTGTACGGAGGGTACGCCGCGCGCCTCCGGGGCTGGTTGCGGGGCGTGATGCCGCGGTCTATGTTCTCCGCATCACCCGCTCACATCTCCAGCAAGACCCCGCATTCAGTTGATGACCAGGAACACCGCCGAAAGCGGCGCCGCGCAGGCATACGTGGCACAGCGCCGGAACCGCATCTTCCACATCCTGGGGCGCACGCCGCAGGCGGTGGGAAGCGGTGCGGACCCCCTGGTGCCCGAACGGCTGACCTACCTTCGCCGCGAGGCCGAGGAGCTGTACTGGAACGAACTGGTGTGGGAAGAGCTGACCGACGAGGAGGCCATCACCGGCGGGCACCTCACCGAGATGGTGTTCCCGGCCTTCCTGGCCTTCGTGGACGGCCTGCTGGTGGAGCGCGCTCCCGACGACTCGCTGGCCCCCGCGCAGCCGCACCCCGACGCGGTGGAAGAGATCCTGAGCTTCCTCGGCGAGCGCTACGCCGAGGCCAGCGCCGACCTGGAGAACGGCTGCGACAGCCAGAAGGTGGTGTGGGCGCGGCTGATGGCGCGGCAGCTGATCGACCTGGTGCTCTGCCGGCTCTACCGCCTCTCCGCCGCCGAGCAGGAGATGCTGGAGCACGCATGACCGACTTCGGCGCCGGGGCAGATGCTCCGGCGCCGAAGTGTTTTTGCGGG
>DASWMA010000529.1:0-2412 GCA_036399995.1 Longimicrobium sp.
GGACGCGGTCTCGTACCGCCGTACCCCCGTACCTCCGTACCTGAACGCACCCACATCACCCAGAGCGGGAAGATCACAGGCATGAAGACCGTCACCTTCGAGACCAACAAGGGCACGTTCACCGCCGAGCTGTACCCCAACGAGGCGCCCGGCACGGTGGAGAACTTCGAGAAGCTGGTGAAGAGCGGCTTCTACGACGGGATCATCTTCCACCGCGTGATCCCCGACTTCGTGGTGCAGGGCGGCGACCCGCTCACCAAGGAGCTGCCGATGACCAACCCGCGCATCGGCACCGGCGGGCCGGGGTGGAAGATCAAGTGCGAGACGGCCGGCAACCCGCACCGCCACGAAGAGGGTTCGCTGTCGATGGCGCACGCGGGGAAGGACACCGGCGGAAGCCAGTTCTTCATCGTGCTGAGCGAGGCCAGCACCCGGCACCTGAACGGCGTGCACACCGTGTTCGGCAAGGTCACCGAGGGGATCGAGGTGGTCCGCACGCTCGCCAAGGGCGACCGGATGGACCGGGTGACCATCGCCGACGCGTGAGCGTTCTCGCCGCTCCGGCCCTTTCTCTTGGGTTCTTTTCCATGCCGCTGCCGCGCCGCTCCGTGACCGAGCTGTTCAGCAACCTGGTGACGCGCCCCACCGGCCGCGCCA
The DNA here is from genome assembly GCA_036399995.1 of Longimicrobium sp. Taxonomy (GTDB): domain Bacteria; phylum Gemmatimonadota; class Gemmatimonadetes; order Longimicrobiales; family Longimicrobiaceae; genus Longimicrobium. Next base: position 658 of record DASWMA010000529.1, read on the forward strand.
TCCGCAGCGGCGTGGAGAGCCAGCTGGCCGAGATGGAGGGCCCCGCGGGCGACGGGTGCCTGTCGATCCTCGACTTCACCCAGGTGCGCATCCTCGACTACTCGTGCGCCGACGAGATCGTGGCCAAGCTGCTGCTGCGCTTCAGCGGCGACGAGCGGCCGACGGAGGCGTTCTTCGTGGTGCGTGGCATCCAGGAGCACCACGAGGAGGCGATCGAGGCGGTGCTGGAGCGGCACAACCTCCTTCTCGTCGCCCGTGACGACGAGGGCGCGGTGAAGCTGCTGGGCGCCCCCAACCCGGTGCACCGCGCCGCGTGGGACAGCCTGGTGAGCCGCGCCCGTGCCGCCGTGGCCGACGTGGCCGCCGACACGGGGCTGTCGGCCGAAGCGACGGAGGCGGCGCTGGCCAGCCTGCTGGCGCACCGGGTGATCACGCGCTATCCCGACGGCACGCTGGCGCCGCTTTCCGCACTGCTGGAGGACTGAGATGGAGCACGGAGGACCCGGCACGCGCGCCGTGCACGCCGGCGAGGGCCCGAGGGACGTGGGCGCCCCGGTGGTGAACCCGCTGGTGCTGAGCACCACCTTCTACAGCGACCCCGACGGCGACGGCCCGGTCCTCTACCAGCGCTACGGCAACGGCCCCAACCACGTGCAGGTGGAGGCCCGCCTCGCCTCGCTGGAGGGGGCGGAGGACGCCATCGTGCTGGCCAGCGGGATGGCGGCGATGAGCTGCGCGGTGATCTCCGTCGTCTCGGCGGGCGACCACGTCGTGGCGACCGACGCGATCTACGGCGGCACCCGCGCGCTGCTGGAGAAGGAGCTGCCGCGCTTCGGGGTCACGGCCACCTTCGTCGACTTCTTCTCCGACGGGTGGAAGGACGCCTTCCGCCCCGAGACGAAGCTGGTGATCGGCGAGAGCCCGAGTAACCCGCTGGTACGCGTGATGGACCTGCGCCCCATCGCCGACGAGGCGCACCGGCGCGGGGCGGTGCTGATCGTCGATTCGACCTTCGCCTCGCCGATCAACGCGCGGCCGCTGGAGCACGGGGCCGACCTGGTGATGCACAGCGCCACCAAGTACCTGGGCGGCCACACCGACGTGACCGCCGGGGTGATCGCCGGGAGCGCGCGGCTGGTGAACGCGGTGCGCGACCGGGCGAAGGTGTGGGGGCCGGCGCTGGACCCGCACGCCGTGTGGCTGCTGGAGCGGGGGATCAAGACGCTGGCCGTGCGGATGGAGCGCCACAACCGCAACGGGATGGAGGTGGCCCGCTGGGCCGAAGCGCACCCCGGGATCGCCCGCGTGCACTACCCCGGGCTGGAGTCGCACCCGGACCATGAGACCGCGCGGCGGGTGCTCGACGGCTTCGGGGGGATGCTGGGGATCGAGATCGCCGGTGGCGGCGACGCGGCGGCGCGCTTCGTCCGCGCGCTGAAGCTGGCCAAGCTGGCGCCGTCGCTCGGCGGCGTGGAGACGCTGATGAGCGAGCCGCGCTACACCTCGCACGCGGCGATGAGCCTCGAGCGCCGAGAGGCCAACGGCATCCGCGACGGCTTCGTCCGCGTGTCGCTGGGCATCGAGGACGCCGCCGACATCATCGCCGACCTCGAGCAGGCGCTGGAGGCGGCGGGGGCGGGGACGGAAGCGCGGCAGGAGATGGCGGCGGACTGACGCGGCCGCGTCAATTTCGGTGGAACCCGCGGACGGAGCCGGCCGCGGGTTTCGTGTTTCCAAGGTTCTTGATGGACCACG
>DASWMA010000530.1:0-2593 GCA_036399995.1 Longimicrobium sp.
GGGGGAGGGGGTGGCGAGCCTTGGCGAGCCGGGGGTGGGGGCCCCGCGCGAACACTGCCCCCCTCCGTACCCCCGCACCTTCGTACCCCCGCACCTTCGTCCGCCCGGTAGTCTCCCGTCCCCCGATCGTATACAATACCCGATCACGAAAACGAGATGCGTCGCGGGAGGGGCTTCGGGCCCTTCCCGCTTCTTCTTCGGATTGGAGCGGGTGGATGGCGGTCGAGGAAATCGCAGCGAGCGAGGTGGGGGCGGAAGCCACGGCGCCGGTGCCCGGGTGGGGGTGGACCGAGACGGCGCTGGCGGTGATGGTGCTGGTGTGGGGGCTCAACTTCGCGGTGGTGAAGGCGGCGCTCGAGGCGTTCACGCCGCTGGCGTTCAACGCGGTGCGCTTCTGCATCGCGTCGGTGCTGGTGGCGGGGGTGATGCGGGCGCAGCATCCGCTGAGCCTGCCCGCGCGCGAGCACCGCTGGCGCATCATCGGGCTGGGGGTGGTGGGGAACGTGGTGTACCAGGGGTGCTTCATCGTGGGGCTCAGCCTTACGCGCGCCGGCACGGCCAGCCTGATCCTGGCGATCACGCCGGTGCTGACGGCGCTGCTCTCCACCCTCACCGGCCACGAGCGCCCCGGCCTGCGCACCTGGGGCGGCGCCGCGCTCTCCATCACCGGCATCGCGCTGGTGACGGGCACCGGGCTGTCGGTGGAGGGGCCGCAGGCGATCGTGGGCGACCTGATCCTGATCGGCGCGTCGGCGGCGTGGGCGCTGTACACCGTGGGCTCGCGCGAGATGGTGCGCACCTACGGCTCGGTGCGCACCACCGCGTGGACGATGTGGGTGGGCACCGCGGGGCTGCTGGTGATCGGCGCGCCCGAGCTGGCGCGGCAACAGTGGGCGTCGCTCGACTGGCGCGCCTGGGGCGGGCTGCTGTTCAGCGCGGTGTTCGGGATCGCCCTGGCGTACCTGATCTGGTACCGCGGCGTGGAGAAAATCGGCAACACGCGCACCTCCATCTTCTCCAACCTGACCCCGGTGATGGCGATGATCTTCGCCGCCCTGCTGCTGAACGAGCGCCCGTCGCGGTGGGCCCTGATCGGCGCCGCGGTCACGCTCACCGGGGTGATGGTGGTGCGGTCGGACCCCGGCCACGCGCAGAAGCCGGCGGGAGGGAGAGCCGAGAGCTGAGGGTTGATGTCTGGCTGATCTGAGCGCCGGGCTCGGGTGGCCTGAGATGGACGTTTTCGGGTAAGCTGCGGGTCAGCGGTGGCGGGTTGCTGGCGGTGCATTGCGGAGGGATGGGAGCGCGGGTGAGCTTGGCGCGATTCATCGCATCGACCCGTGCTCTGGACATCGCCGGCGGGTTGAAACCCGCCGCTGGAACCTCGGGAAGTCCGCCTTCGCGGACTGCGTGGGCAGGTTCCGGCGGGAAAGACCGACACCCAGCATCCGCCGCCGCCGTGAACAGCCACACCGAGCTGTACCTGCACCTCGTGTGGGCCACGTGGGACCGGGCCCCGCTGCTCACGGGCGCCACGCGCGATTCGGCGTACCGCATGCTCCAGGACGAGTGCCGCCGGATGCGCGTAGAGGTGCTCGCGATCGGCGGCGTCGAAGACCAACGTGCACCTGCTGGTGCGGATGCCGAGCACGCTCTCGCCGGCCGCGGTCGCCAAGCAGTTGAAGGGCGCATCGTCACACCACCTGAACCACGGCTCCGGCAACCGTCCCGTCTTCCGCTGGCAGGGCGGCTACGGTGCGTTCAGCGTCTCGCGGCAGCACGTCGACCGCATCCGCCGGTACGTGCTGAACCAAGCCGAGCATCACCACGGCGGCCGAGTCGCCGATTTCCTCGAGCCGTAGATTGTTCCCGCCACATCGGACCCCGCCAACTGCGGCCGATCCCGACGCCGCAGTCCGCGAAGGCGGACTTCCCGATTTTCCAGCGGCGGGTTTCAACCCGCCGACGATCGGATTGCCCGACGCCGGCCGAAGCGCCGCTGTCGCCTGCACAGATTCGAGCCTGCCCAAAACACGAAGGGCGCGGAGGATGTCTCCTCCGCGCCCTCCGTCGTCTGGCCGGGTCCGCCGCTCGTCTCCGTGTCTGATCGACCCGCCGCTACTCGTCGCGCGGCGGGCGGCGGATGGTGCGGCGCGGGCCGCCGGGACCGCCGGGGCCACGGGGTCCACCGCCGCCGCCCGGGCCTCGCGGGCCGGCGCCCGGGCCGCGTGGCCCGCCACGGGGGCCGCCCGTGCCGAAGCTGCGTGGGCCGCCCCGCGCGCCGCCGCCGCCGCTGCCACCGCCCCCCGGCCGGGCCCGTTCGCCGCCGCGGTCGTAGTCCACGCGCACGCTCCGCCCCTTGAGCGTGGTGCCGTTCACGCTGTCGATCACCTTCTGCGCCACGTCGGCCGGCACCTCCACGATGGAGAAGGTGTCGCGGATGTCGATCTTCCCCACCTGGGCGCCGGGGATGTCGGCCTCGCCGGCGATGGCGCCCATCAGGTCGCTGGCCCGCACGCCGTCGCGCTCGCCCAGGCTGATGAACAGCCGGGTAAAGGCGGAAGGAGCCGGTCCCGCGTCCGTCTGCCCCGCCGCG
>DASWMA010000531.1:0-4846 GCA_036399995.1 Longimicrobium sp.
ACTGCACCCGCAGCGGGGCTTCTCACGTCCGGCGTCAGCTCCCCGATGCGGAACATCTCGCCGGTTCGTGACGCATCGTTCACGGCTCGGGACGCATCCGTCCGCCCCAGGACGTGTGGATAGGCCGGGAGACCGGGTCACGCCTATGCTGTGGGTCGACGGCGGGCTGCGAGGTGCCCGCCGCGAGAGCCCCCGACCCCGGCTAGATCCATGAGATCCACCCCGCTTCACCTCCTGCGCACCCACCTCTTCGCCTGCGCCGCCGTTCTCCTCCCGATCGTCCCCTCCGCGATCCTCGCGCAGCCCGGCGCGGCTCCCGCCATGCACCTGGAGCCGCACCGCTTCCGCGCATACGACGGACGCGAGACGGACGCGGAGGCGGGGTGGATCGCGGTACCCGAACGCCGCGCCGACCCGCGGTCGCGCACGGTCCGCGTCGGCTTCGTGCGGCTCCGCACGGCGGCGCGCAATCCGGATCCGCCGGTGGTCTGGTTCGCGGGGGGACCGGGGGTGCCCGGCACGGCGATGGCGCGCGTTCCGGTGTATTTCGTGCTCTTCGAGCGCCTGCGCGCCCGCAGCGACGTGATCCTGTTCGACCAGCGGGGCGTGGGCTCGTCGGCTCCCGCGCTGGACTGCCCGGCCACGGACGCGCCGGCGGACGTGTTCGCCTCGGAGGCGCGCTGGAGCGCGGTGTTCTGGGAGCGCACCCGCGCGTGCGCCCGGCGGTGGCGGCGCGCCGGCGCCGACCTGGACGGCTACACCACCGAGGAGAGTGCCGACGACGTGGACGACCTGCGGCGGGCGCTGGGCTACGAGCGGGTGAGCCTGATCGGGCACAGCTACGGCACCGTCCTGGCGCAGGCCGTCCTCCAGCGCCACGGCCCACGCGTGCACCGCGCCGTGCTGGCGGCGGTCGACGGGCCGGACGACCGCGTTGCCTCGCCCGAGGTGTGGGACCTGTTGTTCCACAAGCTGGGTGCGCTGGCGGCGCGCGACACCGCGCTCGGCGGCGCCGTCCCGGACCTGCCCGCGCTCTACGCGCGGGTGCTGGCGCGGCTCGACCGGGCGCCGGCCGAGCTCGCGGTCACGCAGCGTCCCGCGGGGCGGCCGGTGACGATCCGGGTGGGTGCCGTCGGCCTGCGGTGGGTGATGCGGTTGAAGATGACCGACGCCCGCAGCTATGCCACGATCCCCGCGCTCCTGCTGGCGCTGGACCGGGGCGACCACGCGGCGCTCGCGCGCGAGATCGAGCCGCTGTACAACTCCTTCAGCCGCTCCATCATGGCCACGGCGATCGATTGTGCGGGGGGATGGCCCACCGGCAGGCTCGCCGACGCGCGGCGCCGCTCCGGCGATGCCCTCTTCGGCACCCTGAACCTCCAGTGGGAGGGCAACGGCTGCGAGCGGGCCGGGCTCCGGCGTGGAACCGGCGGACCGCTCATCTTCTCCCCCGTGCCCACGCTGTTCCTGAGCGGTACGCTCGACACCGTCACCCCGCCGCACCAGGCCGAAGCGGTTCGATGGGGATTTCCCGCCAGCACGCACCTGGTGATCGAGAACTCTGGCCACGAGATGCTCCCCGCGCGCGAGGTGCAGGAGGCGGTGGCCGCCTTCCTGGCCGGCGAAGACGTCTCGTCGCGCCGCATCGTCTTCGCCCCGCCCCGCTTCATGCGCGACCTGCCACCTCCGTCCGAGAGGCGGCGATGAGGGCGGCCGGGGCTGCGCTCCTCGTCCTGCTCGTGGCCGCGTGCGCCTCCGCCCCGGCCACGCGCGGCGGTGTCCCCACCCTGCTGCTGGACGCGGGCGACGACTCGGCGCGGGTGGACGCGCCGGTGCGGCTCCGGGCGGCTGGGCTCCGTCCCGGGCAGCCGGCGGCGCTGGTGCTGGTGTGGCCGGCCGCGCCCGGCGGCGAGATGCGCTCGACGGCGTGGTTCCGGGCCGACCGGCGCGGCCGCATCGACCCGGCGTCGGCCGCGCCCGACTCGGGGAGCTACGCGGGGCCCGACGCGATGGGGCTCTTCTGGTCGATGCGCCCGGCGGGCACGCCCGCGGCCGAGTCCGGCACTTGGCGCGATCCCGAGCCGATCCGGCTGGCGGCGGAGCTCCGGGTGGATGGCCGCACCGCCGCTCGTCGGCCGCTGGTGCGGTGGATCCAGGCGCCGGGGGTGCGCGTGGAAGAGGTGCGCACCGCCGAGGTGGTCGCGCGGCTCTACCTTCCCGCGGGGCGCGAGCGGGCGCCCGTCGTGATCGTCCTGGGTGGTTCGGAGGGGGGCCACGACGATCTCCGCGCGGCCGCCCTCGCCTCGCGCGGCTACGCGGCGCTCGCGGTGGCGTACTTCCGCGCGCCCGGGCTGGCCGGCGAGCTCTTCCGGGTGCCGGTGGAGCGCGTGGCGCACGCGGTGCGCTGGGTGCGGACGCACGGCGGCGTGGACGGCTCCCGCGTCGCGCTGCTGGGGACCAGCAAGGGCGCCGAGCTGGCGCTGCTGGCGGCCACGCGGCTCCCGGAGCTCCGCTCGATCGTCCTCTACGCCCCCACCGACGCCGTCCAGCAGGGGATCACGCGCGACGGGCGTTCGCGCGCGGAGTCGTCGTGGTCCGAGGGCGGCATCCCCCTCCCGTTCCTCCCGCAGCGGCCCGGGCCGGACTTCGAGGCGCAGTTCCGCGGGCCGCCTCCGTACACGCTGCGCGGCCTGTACGAGGCGAGCCGGCGCGACACCGCCGCGCTCGCCCGTGCCGCGGTCCCCGTCGAGCGCTTTCCCGGTGCGGTGCTCCTCGTCTCCGGCGCCGACGACCGGATGATCCCCGCTGCCGAGGCCGCCGACGCCGTGGTCCGCCGGCTCCGCGCGCACCGGCCGGGGGCAGACGTCGCGCACCTGGCCTTCCCGGACGCGGGCCACTCGATCCTCCTCCCCTACTTTCCGGCGCCGCCGCGCGCGGAGGGCGGGTACTGGCGCGCCGGAGGGACGCCGGCCGGCTACGCGCGTGCCGACCGCGAAGCGTGGGACGCCGTCGTCCGCTTCCTGGAGCGAACCCTCCGGTGACCGGGCGACACGAAGCGCTGCGGTCCGCCGGCCGCGCCTGGGCCGCCGCCTCCGCGGCCGCCACGGCGTTCGGGGTGCTCGACGCGCTCCCCGACACCGCCAGTCCGCTGGCGTTGTGGCAGACGCTTCTCCCCTGGTACGGGTGGGCGCTGCTGGCCCCGGTGGTGCTGGCGCTGGCGGAGCGCTTCCCCCTGGGCCGCGCGCCGCGGTGGCGGGGGATGATGGTTCACCTCGCGGCCGGCGTCGGGCTTTCGGTGCTCAAGCTGGTGGCGCTCCTCCCCCTCACCCGCGTCTCGTTCGGATGGCGCGAGCAGGGGGTGGGGATCGCGGAGGGGCTGGGGTGGCTGCTGGCGCACCGGCTGCCGGGGAACGTGATCATGTACTTCCTGTTCGCCGCGGCGGCCACGGCGCTGGTGGAGCAGCGCCGCGCGCGTGCGCAGGAGGTGATGCGCGCCCGGCTCGCGGCCGAGCTCGCCGAATCGGAGCTGCGGCTGCTGCGCGCCCAGCTCGAGCCGCACTTCCTGTTCAACGCGCTGAACGCGGTGACGGCCTTCGTGCGGGTCGATCCGCCGCGCGCGGAGCGGATGCTGGGTGAGCTGAGCGAGCTGCTGCGGCTGGTGCTGCACGCCGCCCGGGCCGAAGACGTGTCGCTCGAGGAGGAGCTGCGGATCGCCGAGCGCTACGCGGCGGTCCACCGCCTGCGCTTCGGCGACGCGCTGGCGGTGCGCGTGGACGCTAACCCGGAGCTGCGCGCCCTGCGCGTGCCCGGGATCGTGCTGCAGCCGCTGATCGAGAACGCGGTGCGGCACGCGGCCAACGCCTCGCCCGGGGCCGAGGTGCGGGTACGCGCCCACCGCGAGGGAGACCGGCTGGTGCTCTCCGTCGCCAACACCCGCGCCCCCGGAGGCGGCGCCCACCAGGGGACCGGGTCGGGGCAGGCGGTGGGGCTGGCCAACACGCGGGCACGGCTGGCGCGTATCTATGGCGCGGCGGCCAGCGTGGAGCTTCGCGACGAGGCGGAGTGCACCGTCGCCGAGATCCGCGTTCCCCTCACCCCGCCCGCGGGCGGAACGGAGACCGGCGCGTGAGCGAGCCGCACCGCGTGCTGATCGTGGACGACGAACCGCCCGCGCGGCTGCTGCTGGCGTCGTACCTGGCGGAGCACCCGGACTTTTGCGTGGCGGGGGAGTGCGGAAGCGTGCGCGACGCCGTGGCGTTCCTGGCCCGGGAGGGCGCCGACGCGGTGCTCCTCGACATCCAGCTCTCCGATGGGAGCGGGTTCGAGGTGGTGGAGCGGATGGATCCCGCGCGGGCGCCGCCCGTGGTCTTCGTCACCGCCTACGACGAGCACGCGGTTCGGGCGTTCGAGGTGAGCGCGGTGGACTACCTGCTCAAACCGGTCACGGCGGAACGCTTCGACGCGGCGATGGACCGGCTGCGGACGCGGCTGGGCGCGGGCCGCGACCCCGCCGGCCTCATCGCGGCGATCCGGATGGCGCGCGAGCTCCTCGCCGGCGTGGGCGAGCCGCCGCGGCGCGGGCGTGCCGGCTACCTGGGCGTGCGCACCGGCGACGGGGTGCAGGTGATCCCCGTGGGCACGGTGCGCTACCTGGAGGTGGAGGGGCACTACGTGACCGTTCACACCACCGCGGGCTCTCACCTGGCGCGCGGGCGCCTCTCCGACTTCGAGGAGCAGCTCGATCCCGACCGCTTCGTCCGCATCCACCGCTCCACCATCGTCAACCTCGACCAGGTGCGCGCCCTCACGCCCTGGTTCCGCGGCGACTACCTGGTGCACCTGCACG
>DASWMA010000532.1:0-1553 GCA_036399995.1 Longimicrobium sp.
GGCGTGTGGCCCGACGCGCTCCCGCTGTTCGTGCGCGTGTCGGCCAGCGACTGGGTAGAGGGCGGGTGGGACCTGGAGCAGTCGGTGGAGCTGGCGCGGGTGCTGAAGGGGCGGGGGGTGGACCTGGTGGACTGCTCGTCGGGCGGCGTGGTGCCGGGGGTGCAGATCCCGGTGGGGCCCGGCTACCAGGCGCACTTCGCGGCCGAGATTCGCGCACGGGCCGGCATCGCCACCGCCGCCGTGGGGCTGATCACCGAGGCCGAGCAGGCCGACGCGATCATCCGCTCCGGCCAGGCCGACGTGGTGCTGCTCGCGCGCGCCGTGCTGCGCGACCCGTACTGGCCCCTGCACGCCGCGAAGCAGCTGGGCGCGGAGATCCGCTGGCCGGTGCAGTACCTGCGCGCGGTGGATTGAGGCGGATGGGACGTCGGGAGACAATAAGGTGGGGTGAAGCCGATGGCGGGGTGCCGTTCAGTACAACAGGTGCTCGACCGCCACGATGAACAGCCACAGCACCAGCCCGGCGCCGATGCAGCGCCAGAGCGCCATCCGCGCATTGCGCACGCCGCGCCAGAACTCCGCGCGGCCGGCGCCGTCCAGCGACACCGGGATTCGGGTGCACAGCCTCAACCCGATTTCCAGCACCACGTTCATCGCCGCGAGCACCGCCAGCACCGAGAGGAGCATGAGAGACATCGCCCTGTTATCCGTCGTACCGCCGTGCGATCCGGCGCACAGTCGGTGAATCCAGCCAATCGCGTTCCGCGGTGACCTCTACGGACGGGCGGTCGGCGAGCGGGGTGAGCGTCAGGCCCAGGCGCCGCGCGAGCGCCAGCATGGGTGCGTTGGTGGGCTGGATGTTGGATGCGATGCGGCGGAAGGGCAGCTCCCGCGCGGCTTCGCACGCGGAGGCGAACAGGAGGCCGAACGCCGTGGTGCCCCGTTGCGGCGCCACCAGCTGCACCGAGGCGACGTACAGGCCGTCGGGGTCGCGCCAGTCGCGGGCCAGGTGGACGTAGCCGGCCAGCTCGCCGTCGCGCAGCAGGATCACCGCCAGCGATTCGGGATCGGCCAGGCTCGCGCGGCGGCGCTCCTCGGGAAAGTCGAGGCCTGCGCCGGCCAGCACGCCGCCCACGTTCGCGCGGTCCAGCGCCAGGATGCGCGGGATCCAGCCGCCCGCGTCCAGCTCCGTCCCGCCCAGCAGCACCACCGCGTAGCTGCTCATCCCGCCAGCCCTTTCTCCGCCCGTGCGATGGCGGCATCAATGAACGCCTGCTTGCCGGCGCCGTACGCCAGCCGATCGGTAGAGTGGCGCGCGGCAAGGTGGTGCTTGAGCCGCGCGTACTCGGCGGCCAGCGCGGGGTTCGCGCGCAGCACGTCGCGGAAGAGCAGGTGCTGGCGCCAGAAGCGCGAGCCGGGCTCGGCGAGCGAGAGGTGGTGCGTGCGGTGCTCCGGCGAGCCTTTCACGAAGTACAGCCGCTCGGGGAGCTCCGGGTCGGCCTTGTGCTGGTACCCGAGGCGCCGCAGGGCGGGGACGAGGTCGACCGCGCCGG
>DASWMA010000533.1:0-3516 GCA_036399995.1 Longimicrobium sp.
GATGCGGTCCACCACGTGCGGCAGCGACAGCGTGACCGCGTCGCCCCCGCCCGCCCAGCGCACCGCGAACACCGACCCGGTGTCGGTCTGCGCCCTGCGCCAGCCGCTGCCGGCGCCGTACAGCAGCCAGTCGCCCACGTAGCGGTTCTGCAGCGACGCGCCCTCCGGCGACGGGAGCGGGCGGTAGTCGGTGGAGCGCGCGGCCTCGCGCCCGTCGCCGAAGCGCGCGACGCGCACCCGCAGCAGCGCCATCGTGCCGGCGGTGCGCTCCGCGCCCCACATCCCGTCACCCCGCCCCATGCTGCGCACCAGCACGTTCAGGTGCCCGTCGCCGCTCTCCAGGAACGACATCTGGTCGATCGGCGCCCCCGCCGTCCGCAGCCCGGTGGGCGCCGAGCCGTCCAGCGGCAGCCGGTACACCGCCGACCGCGGCGGCTCGTCGCCGTCACTCCGCCGCGGCCGCTGCGTGGTCCACACGTACACCGAGCGCGGGCTCACGTAGAACACCCGACCCCGTGGCCCGTATACGGCGGTGGAGCGGCAGTCCAGCTCGCCGCCGCCCATGTCGCACGCCGTCACGGTGTGCAGCGTCAGCCCGTCTTCCACCGACAGCTCGCCGGCGGGGCGATAGACGCGCGTGGCCGCGGCGGTGCGGCGCCAGGTGCTGTCGGCCGCGCCCCAGCGGCGGAAGGCGGGGAAGCCGGCGAACGGGTCGCGCGCGCTCATCCGCACCGGGAGCGGCGCGTAGAACACCAGCTTTCCGCCCACCAGCCGGCTGGCGTAGTTGCGCGACGAGTAGTAGTCGGCCGAGCGGAGCTGCCAGGTGCTGCGGTGCGCCAGCCGCCCGTCGGGGGTGATGCGGAACAGCCCCACCTCGGTGCCGCCGCGGCGATAGCTGTAGCCGATCACCACCACCTGGTCGCCGGACACCAGCAGCTCGTCGTACCAGGCGCCCTGCGGGTCGATCCCCGGCCCGAACGCGTCCACCGCCGACACCGGCTGCAGCGCGTCGCCGCCGACGCGCACGGTGAACAGCCGCCCACGCCGCAGGATCACCAGGTAGTCGCCATGCACCTTCACGATCCCGCCCTCGTCCACCCCCGCGTGCTGCACGTTGGTGATCGATTCGGCGGCACGCGCGGCGGAGGCGCCCTGCGCCTGTGGGGCGGACGGCGCCGGGGCCGAGGGCATCGGCGACATCATCACTGGGGGCGGCGGCGGCATGGGTGGCGGGTTGCTCCGCACACGCTGCTCGTACTCGCGCTGGATGCGGCGGTTGAACCGCACGAAGTCGCTGTCGCTCTGGAACGGCTGCAGCGTGCGGCGGGGCGGCTGCCAGGGGTCCTGCGCGTGGGCACGCGCCGGTGCGGCGAGCGAGAGGCCGCAGATCGCGACGGCGGTGGCGAACAGAAGGGCTGGGCGCATGGATCACCGGGGACGAGGGTGGACGTGCCAGCACGGAGGGAGGTACCCGGCAACGGCGGTCCTGGTGCCGGACCGCCGATCGGCTCGACGCGCATCGCGCGATGTCGAAGGTTCTGATCCGTCTCTGCGTGATCTACGAGAACGGCATCCCGTGGAGCAACGAGAGACCGGAGGCAACGGTCCGTCCCTCCGTTCCCTCCGCTCCTCCGTGTGACCCGTCCGCCGTCCCGGCCCACGCACCGGCCCGTCGGGTTCCGCGCGAACGCGCCGCGAGCGGGATCCAGGCTCCGCGCCGAGCGGCCTACTGCCCCGCCGGTGCGGCCACGCGCCCCGGCGCGAAGCTCACGCGGCGCACCTCGCGGATGCGGCCGTCGTCTTCGCGCCCCTCCACCAGCTCGTAGCCCAGCAGCGCGAAGATGCGGCCGCGCAGGAAGATCGGCCGGGCGTTTCCGTACCAGTCCACGCAGCTCACCCGGCACCCGTCGTCGGCCGCGGAGGTGTCGCGGGCGGCCAGGTCGCCCAGCTCGCTCAGCCGGAACGCCTGGTTGCGCAGGAACAGCACCGACGCCGAGCCGTGGCGGAGCTGCCCGGAGCCCGGACGGCCGCTCCCCACGATCGGCAGCCCCAGCACCCCCACGTCCTGGCCGTCGGGGCGGTAGAAGAAGCCGTGGGTGCGCGTCTCGCCCTGCGCGGCGTTGGGGCGCACGTAGCGGTCCGCCAGCCGCGCCGCCTGCGCGCCCAGCCGCACCCCGCTGAAGTGCAGGTCGCGCCCGCCGCTGCCCACCACCACCGCGCCCGAGCCCATCGCCTCGATGCGGTCCACCGTGTGGGGAAGCGACAGCGAGTCCACCGCGCCGCCGCCCGCCCAGCGCACCCCGTACACGGCGGCGCTGTCCCTGCGCGCGCGGTACCACCCCGAGCCCACGCCGTACATCAGCCATTCGCCCACGTAGCGATTCTGCAGGGCGCCGCCGCTGGGCGTGGGGAGCCGCCGGTAACGCGACGCCGGCGCCGCCCGGCGGCCGTCGCCGAAGCTGGAGAGCGGCACCCGCAGCAGCGACAGCTCGCCCTCCTCCACCTCCTGGCGCCACATGGCCTCGCCGCTGGCGTCGGCCTCCACCAGCACGTTCAGGAACCCGTCGCCGCTCTCCAGGAACGAGAGCTGGTCGACGGGCGCGCCGCTCACCCGCAGCCCGGTGGGCGCCGAGCCGTCCAGCGGCATCTGGTAGAGGATGGATTGCGGCGGCTGCTCGCCGCCGTCGTCGTCCCACCGCTCCAGCGTGGTCCACACGTACACCGAGCGCGGGCTGACGTAGAACACCCGCCCCTCGGGCCCGAACAGCGCGGTGCTCCCGCAGCCGAGCGTTTCGCCGGTCAGGTCGCACACCGTCACCGTGTGCAGCATCAGGTCGTCGTTGAAGCTGATGTCGCCTGCGGCGCGGTACACGCGCGTTGCGCCGGCGGTGCGGTGCCACGTGCTGTCGGCCGTGCCCCAGCGGCGGATGGCCGGGAAGGCGTCGAACGGCTTCTCCGACGCCTCGTAGCCCATGGGCACCGGCGAGTACATCACCAGCTTTCCGCCCACCAGCCGGCTGGCGAAGTTGCGCGACGAGTAATAGTCCTGGGAGCGGAGCTGGTAGGTGGCGCGCCAGGTGATCCGCCCGTCGGCGCCCAGGTGGAACAGACCCAGCTCGGTGCCGCCGCGCTCGTAGCTGTAGCCGATCACCACCACCTGGTCGCCCGACACCAGCATCTCGTCGATCCAGGTGCCGCGGGGGTCGAGGTCCGGCCCGAAGGCGTCCACCGCCGACACCGGCTGCAGCGCGTCGCCGCCGATGCGCACGGTGAACAGGCGGCCGCGGCGCAGGATCACCAGGTAGTCGCCGTGCACCTTCACGATCCCGCCCTCGTCCACCCCCGCGTGCTGCACGTTGGTGATCGACTCGTCGGCCTTCGCCGCTCCCGCGGGCTGCCCGGCCACCGCGGCGGGCGCCGCCGACGGCACGGTCGCCGCCGGCGGGGGCGGCGGTGCCGGCGTCACCCCCGGTGGGGGCGGCGGCGGTGGCGCCATCGGTGGCGGGGGCATCGGCG
>DASWMA010000534.1:0-2362 GCA_036399995.1 Longimicrobium sp.
CGCGGCGAGGCGGGGGCCGGACGGCCCCGCCTCGCCGCGCCCGTCACGATCAGGACGGGCCAGCCGGCCCGCTCACCGCAACCCCTGCTTTCGCACCATGACATCGATTCCGTCGGTCACCGACGCCGAAAGGCTGCTGAAGCTCGCCCGGGCCGCCAGGCTCAAGCGCAGCCCGACGATGGCGCCCATCGAGCCGGTGGAGCGTGGCCCGGCGCTCTCGCTCTCCTTTGCGCAGCAGCGGCTCTGGTTCCTGGAACAGCTCGGGACCGCGGGGGGCGCGTACCACGTGCACACCCGGCTGCACCTGCGGGGCGACCTCGACCGCGAGGCGCTGGTCCGCGCGCTGGACCGGATGCTGGCCCGCCACGAGGTGCTGCGCACCGTCTTCGCCCAGGTGGACGGCCAACCGGTGCAGCGGGTGCTGCCGGCCGAGCAGTGCGCCTTCCGGCTGGCCGACCACGACCTGTCGGGGCACCCCGAGGCCCGGGCCGAGCAGCGCCGGCTGATGGCCGAAGAGACCGGCGCGCCGTTCGACCTGGAGCGCGGGCCGCTGATCCGCGGCGGGCTGATCCGGCTGGCGCCCGACGACCACGTCCTCCTCGTCACCATGCACCACATCGTCTCCGACGAGTGGAGCATGGGGGTGTTCTCCCGCGAGCTGAGCGCGCTCTACGACGCCTTCCGCCGGGGCGAGCCCGATCCGCTTCCCGCGCTGCCGATCCAGTACGCGGACTACGCGGCGTGGCAGCGGCGGTGGGTGGCGGGCGAGGTGCTGGCGGAGCAGTCGGAATACTGGAAGCGGACGCTGGCCGGCGCGCCGGAGCTGCTGGAGCTCCCCACCGACCATCCCCGCCCCGCGCGCCCCGACTACGCCGGCGTGTCGGTGTCGATCGACCTGGGCGAGGAGCTTTCGGCGGGGGTGAAGGCGCTCGCGCAGCGCCACGGGACCACGCTGTTCATGACGCTCCTCGCCGCCTGGGCCGTGGTGCTGGGGCGGCTGTCGGGGCAGGACGACGTGGTGGTGGGCACCCCCTCGGCCAACCGGCAGCGCAAGGAGGTCGAGGGGCTGATCGGCTTCTTCGTCAACACGCTGGCCGTGCGCGTGGACCTTTCCGGCTCGCCCACCGTGGCGCGGCTGCTGGAGCAGGTGAAGGAGCGGGCGCTGGGGGCGCAGTACCACCAGGACATCCCCTTCGAGCAGGTGGTGGAGCTGGTGCAGCCCGCCCGCACCCTGGCGTACACGCCGCTGGTGCAGGTGATGTTCAGCCTGCAGGGCGGGACGTCGCAGAACGCGGTGCAGCTGCCGGGGCTCACGCCGGCGCCGGTGGAGCGCTCGACCAGGGCCCCGGCCAAGTTCGACCTCTCGCTCGTCCTGGAAGACCGGGGCGGGCGGATCGGCGGGTCGGTGACGTACGCGACGGCCCTGTTCGAGCAGGCGACGGTGAAGCGCCACGTGGGCTACCTGCGCCGGGTGCTGGAGGCGATGGTCGCCGACGACCTCCAGGCAGTGGACGCGCTCCCGCTGGTGCCCGACGACGAGCGGCGCCGGGTGGTGG
The DNA here is from genome assembly GCA_036399995.1 of Longimicrobium sp. Taxonomy (GTDB): domain Bacteria; phylum Gemmatimonadota; class Gemmatimonadetes; order Longimicrobiales; family Longimicrobiaceae; genus Longimicrobium. Next base: position 1,557 of record DASWMA010000534.1, read on the forward strand.
AGGAGTGGAACGCGGCCGGCGTGGCGGTTCCGCCGGAGCTGTGCATCCACGAGCGGTTCGAGGCCCAGGCGGCACGCACACCCGGTGCGGTGGCGCTCGCCTGGGAGAACGGCGAGGTGACGTACGGCGAGCTGAACGCGCGGGCGAACCGGCTGGCGCACCACCTCCGCGGGCTCGGCGTGGGTCCCGAGGCGCGGGTGGCGGTCTGCGTGGAGCGCGGCCCGGAGATGGTGGTGGCGATGCTGGCCGTGCTCAAGGCCGGCGGAGCGTACGTGCCGCTGGACCCCGCGTATCCGGAGGAGCGGCTGCGCTACATGCTGGCCGACAGCCGGCCCGCGGCGCTCCTCGTCGACGCCGCGCTGCGCCACCTGTTCGCCGACGCCGCCTTGTCCGTCGTGGAGATGGGGGCGCCGCGCCCGGCGTGGGCCGGCGAGCCGGAGACCAATCCGGAGCGCGGCGCGCTGTCGCCCGCGCACCTGGCGTACGTCATCTACACCTCCGGCTCGACCGGCCGCCCCAAGGGGGTGCGCGTGTCGCACGGGAGCGTCGCCGCCACGCTGGCCGTGGCGGGTGACGCGTTCGGGTTCGGGGCCGGCGACCGGGTTCCCTCGCTCGCCTCCTTCGCCTTCGACATCTGGCTGTTCGAGACCTTCCTCCCCCTCCTGGCCGGCGGCACCGTGCGGCTGGTGCCGCGCGAGCGGGTGCCCGACGTGCCGCGGCTGGTGGAGGACCTGGCCGGGTGCACCGCGCTGCACGCGGTGCCGGCGCTGATGCGCCGCATCGTGGAGGAGGTCCGCGCCCGGCCG
>DASWMA010000535.1:0-14030 GCA_036399995.1 Longimicrobium sp.
CTGAACGCGGTGATCGAGGGCGAGCCGGTGGGCGTGTTCGTGGGCGGCGTGTACCAGCGCGACGCCAACGGGCAGATCGTGCTGACCAACGGCGTTCCGCGCCGCCTGCGCGAGTCGAACGGGGTGGTCGCCCGCCGCAAGCTGGGCGACCCCAACCCCAGCTGGTCGGGCTCGCTGAGCAACACCTTCAAGCTGGGCCGCAACCTGGAGCTCGGCGTCCTGTTCGACGGCCGCTTCGGCAACGACGTGGCCAACTTCACCCGCCGCATCCAGGACTTCTTCGGCCTGTCGGCGTGCACCGAGCAGGAGATCCGGGGCGAGCTGGCCACCGGCTGGTGCACCCAGAACGGCGAGCGCCACCTGATCTACGAGGCGTTCGTGGAAGACGGCTCGTTCATCAAGCTGCGCGAGGCCAGCGCGAGCTACCGCTTCGAGGGGGGCTGGGTGGAGCGGATGGGCGCCGAATCGGTGGCGCTGCGCGTGGCCGGCCGCAACCTGCACACCTGGACCGACTACTCGGGGCTCGACCCCGAGGTCAACCTGTTCGGCGGCAGCACCGTGGCGCGCGGCGTGGACTTCGTCACCACGCCCATCCCGCGCCAGCTGAGCGTCGGCGTCACCGTGAACTTCTGAGCGAGGCGCCGATGAACCCCAAGATTTCGAACCCGAGAGGGACCGTGCTGAAGAGAGCCGCGGCGCGCGCCGCGATGCTGGGCGTTGCGGTGGCGCTGGCCGGGTGCGGCAGCCTGGACCTGACCAACCCCAACTCGCCCCCCGAAGAGCTGGTGCTGAACACCCCCGAGGGGATCATCTCGCTGGCCAACGGGATGCAGGCGCAGTACGCCGGCACCGGCGTGGGCACCGGGATGGTGCTGAACAAGGTGCGCGCGTCGGCGCTGGTCACCGACGAGTGGAGCACCACCACCCTCGCGCTGGCGGCCGACCGCTCGCTGGCGACCGGCACGGGCGTGGACGGCTCGTTCGGCGTCGTCACCAGCCCGTATACCACCGGCTTCCGGGTGATCCGGACGGCCAACCTGCTGCTGCAGAACGCCCCGGCGGTGTTCCCCGGGCCCAGCATCGGCACCGGGATCGTGGCCACGGCCAAGACGTTCAAGGCCATGACGCTGGGCGACCTGATCCTGCTGTACCCGCAGGTGCCGTTCAACAACGTGATCGGCGGCAACCCGCTGCAGCCGCGGGCGGCCGTGCTCGACAGCGTGATCGCGCTGCTCGAGTCGGCGCGGGCCGACATGGCGTCGGTGACCGCCGGGCAGCTGGGCGACTTCACCACCCGCGTGCAGGGGGGCGGGTACAACCTGGTGAACGTGATCAACGCCATGCTGGCCCGGTACTACCTGCTGGACGGCGACTACAACGCCGCCATCACCGCCGCCGGGCGGGTGCCGCTGAACACGGTGTCGGTGTTCACCTATCCCGACCCGATCCGCAACCCGGTCTGGGGGTATTCCTTCTCGCTGAACTACGTGCGAGGGGAGAACACCTTCTTCACCGAGGCCGAGACGTACGTGGTGGACAGCGCGGGAACGCCGGTCACCCGGCGCGACCTGCGCCCGTCGTACTGGCTGCGGACCGACCAGCCCACCTCCACGGGCAACCCCAGCATCACGCTGCGCAACCTGCGCCGGTTCCAGGAGCGCAACGAATCGTACCCCATCTACCTGCCCGACGAGATGCGGCTGATCCAGGCCGAGGCGTACACCCGCCTGGGGAACTTCGGCCAGGCGGCGACGCTGGTGAACCAGGTGCGCACGCAGCAGTCGTCCACCCTCGACGAGCCGGTGGCGGGGCTGCCCGCGCTCCCCGCCGCGGCGCTCGACACCGAGGCCGAGCTGCTCACCGAGATCGTGAAGCAGCGCCGGTTCGAGCTGTACGCGCAGGGGCTGCGGTGGGAAGACCTGCGGCGGCTGGCCCCCTACGCGGGCGGCAAGACGCCGACGATCCAGTTCCTGCCGCTGCCGCAGGGCGAGTGCCTGTACAACCCCGACGTGGATTGCTGACGCGCTGAGGTTCCGGCGTCGTTGACGTGGAAGGGCGCGCTCCGCTGGGGCACGCCCTTCCACGTTGTGGGTCTCATATCATGGGGTCACACGGAGAATCGGAGAAGAACGGAGGGAACGGAGGAACGGCGATGAGTTCTCCGTTTCCTCCGGTCTGCCGGGCGCGGGCTGCCAGTACGCGAGCTACGATGCCTCCATGGACCCGGAGGCCGCCCGCGTGCTGGGCACGGAATATGGATGACGGCGTCTGCACACCCGGCTGGATGATCTTCGTGGATGGAACGCAAGTATGATGATCCCGCTGCTCGCGACCATAGCAGCTCTTTCCTGCGCACCTGCGGCGGGACCGCTCGAAGGAGAAGGTGTCATGGCGGACACGGCCCAGGATCCGAACCCGTACCGAATGCCGTTCACGCGCGAAGAGTACATCGCCGCTCAATCTCTCATACGGCCACGTCGGGTGGCCGAGCAGCGAGCGGCCGTCCTGTTCACGCGAGATCCCGACGTGATCGGGATCACGGTCGCGGATGGTGATTACGTGCTCCTGGCATTGGTCTCGGACGAGTTAGCCGAACGCATGATCGCTGCTCGTCCCCGGATCGCGGAGCTGTTCCGTTGGGTGCGTGCACACCGCGAGGAATTCTTGAGTTCTTTCCGGGATGATGTCGAAGCCCCGGATGGTTGAAGCCGCGATGCAGTTTCGGTTCGCCGCGAGCATCGGAGGGAAGGGAGTCAGGGGGAGAAACGCGGTGAAGTTCTCCCCCTGACTCCCCTTCTCTCCGATGCTCTGCGTTCATGCGGTTCACCTGCCCGCGCCCCGAACAGGCGGATCCGGGAACGTTGACGCGCCGCCCTGCCGGTCCTACGCTACGCCAACCCTGGTCCAGCTCCTCGTTCCCCCCGGCCCGACGGATGGAACCCTCGCTCGCGAAGTTCGCGCTGCTCTGCTTCACCTCGCTCCTCTCCATCATCAACCCGTTGAGCGCGGCGCCGATGTACCTGGCGCTCACCGACGGCTACTCGCGCGAGCAGCGCGCGAAGACGCTGCGCGCGGCGGTGGTGACGGCGTTCGTGGTGCTGGCGGTGTTCGCGCTGGTGGGCGGGGCCATCTTCCAGCTTTTCGGCATCACCATCGACGCCTTCCGGATCGCCGGCGGGTTCATCTTCTTCGGCATCGGGATGGACATGCTCCAGGCCAAGCGCAGCCGCGGCAAGGCCACGGAAGAGGAGGAGCAGGAGGGGCGCGTGCGCGAGAACGTGGGCGTGACCCCGCTGGGGATGCCCATGATCACCGGCCCCGGCGCCATCACCACCGTGATGGTGCTGATGACGGAGGCCGGCACCCCGGTGCGCGTGGGAGTCGTGCTCGGCGCGGTGGTCGCGGTGCTGGCGATCTCGTACGCGGTGCTGAGCGCGGCGCCGCGGCTGGTGCGCTTCTTCGGCCAGACCGGCCTGAACGTGATGACGCGCCTGATGGGGCTGCTGGTGACCGTGATCGCGGTGCAGTTCATCATCGACGGCGCCCGCCCCATCCTGGTCGCGATCATCCGCGCCGCCAACGCGGGATGATGGACGACGTCAACGTGCACGACAAGAAAATCGAGCGGGCGAGTGCGAGCGCACTCGCCCGCCGACGTTCATGCAATGGCTGTCAGGGGGAGAATCGTCGCGAAGCTCTCCCCCTGACTTCCCTTTCCTCCGTTGCTCTGCGTTCATGCGGTTCGGCAGCCTGCGCCCAGGCCGATTCCGCCGGATCCAAGATCAGATCCCCTCCCCCGACGTCTCCGTGGCCGGCTGGGTGATAGCGGTCTCCTGCGAGGTCGCCGAGCCCGGGGACGCCGAGGTGGCCCGCGACGTGGTGGACGACTGGCTCGCCGAACCGTCCTGGCCATCCTTTTCGGTGGCCTGGCGGCTGTACTCCACCCACTTGGTGTTCTCTTCGGCGGTGAGCGCCGCCAGCCGCTCCGCCAGCATCCGGTTGCGGTCCGGGGCGTCGGCGAAGGGCGCGCTCCCGGTGCCGAACAGCAGCAGGTCGCGGCGGATCGCCTCGGCCGTGGAGCGGAAGTTCAGCCAGCTGTCGCGGAACCGGAAGAACTGCTGGAACGCCTCCAGCACCGTCACCAGCGCGCCCAGCGCCGCCACCAGCAAGTCGGTCTCGTAGCCGGGAAGGAGCACGATCACCGGGATCGACGCCGCGGCCACGATCTCCACGGTCTTCAGCCACCAGTGCCACGCCTTCGCGAGCTTCGCCTTCCGCTCGTACCACTGCATCTGGTACAGGGCGTACTTGCGGACGTCGCCGGGCGCCAGGTTCTCGTAGAGCGCCGCGGTCGCTTCTTTCGTCGGCTGCAGCTTTCCCATGGGGTCACCTCGGGATGTCGGCGGTCAGCTCCACCAGCACCAGCACCACGTCGCACACGTTCGTCCCCGTAGGCCCTGTCACCAGCAGGTCGCCGGCGGCGCGGAGGAGCGGGGTGCTGTCGTTGCGGGCCAGGTGGTCGCGCGCGTCCACCCCGGCGGCCGCGGCGCGGGCCACCGTCTCGCCGTCCACCATCCCGCCCGCCGCCGGCGTGGGCCCGGCCGTCCCGTCCGGCCCCAGCGCGGCGGCCACGATGCCGGCGCACCCCTCGAGCTCCAGGGCAAGCGCAAGCGCCAGCTCCTGGTTGCGGCCGCCGGTGCCGCGGCCGCGCACGGTCACCGTGGTCTCGCCCCCCAGCAGCAGCGCGAGCGGCGGGTCGCCGGGCCGCATCGCCGCCTGGCTCTCCAGCGCCAGCCGCGCGATGGCGCGCGCCACCTCGCGCGCCTCGCCCTCCAGGTCGTCGGCCACGACCCGGGCGCGGCAGCCCAGCCGCCCCGCCTGGTCCGCGGCGCCGCGGAGCGCGTCGGCGTTCGAGGCGACCACGTGGGCCGAGACGCGCTCGAACTCCGCGCCGAACGGTTTGGGCGTCTCGGGCACCTCGCCCGCGGCGCCGGCCTGAAGCCAGCGCAGCGCGGCCAGGGGCGCGGCGATCTCGTACGCGCTCAGCACCCCCAGCGCGTCGGCGAAGGTCGAGGGGTCCGGCACCGTGGGCCCGCCGGCGATCACGTCCAGCGGCGACCCCACCACGTCCGACACGACCAGTGTCACCACGCGCGCCGGGTACGCCTCGCGCGCCAGCCACCCGCCGCCGATCCGCGACAGGTGCTTGCGCACCGTGTTGATCTCGCGGATCGTCGCCCCCGCGCGCAGCAGGGCGTCCGTCAGCGCGCGCAGCTCCGTCAGCGACACGCCGGAAACCGGGGCGGGCCACAGCGCCGAGCCGCCGCCGGAGAGAAGGCAGAGCACCACGTCGCGCTCCCGCGCCGCCCGCGCGCACGCCAGCGCGTCGGCGGCGGCGGCCAGGCCGCGCGTGTCGGGCACCGGGTGCGCCGCCTCCCACACGTAGATCCCCGGCACCTCGCCGCCGTAGCCGTCCCGCGTCGCAACCGTGCCGCCGGTGATGCGCCCGCCCAGCACGTCGCGCGCGCCCAGCGCCATCCCCACCGCCGCCTTCCCCGCGCCGATCACCCACAGGCCGCCGACGTCCAGCGCCACCCGCTCCTCATCCGCCACCATCAGCGCGTCGCCGTCCATCCGCAGCGCGCCGCGCACCGCCGCGCGCGGGTCCGCCGCGGCGATGGCGGCGTCCAGGATGCGGCGCGCGTGGTCTCGCGGGCTCACGTGCGCACCGGGGTGAGCGGCGGCTGGCCGGTGAGCACCGCGTGGGCGTTGCGCGCGGCCAGCATGGCCATGCGCGTGCGCGTGTCGCGCGTGGCCGAGCCGATGTGGGGGAGGAGGACCACGTTGGGGAGCTCCAGCAGCGCGGGCTCGATGGCCGGCTCGCGCTCGTACACGTCCAGCCCGGCGCCGGCCAGCGGTCCGTCGCGCAGCACGTCGGCCAGCGCCGCTTCGTCCACCAGCGGGCCGCGCGCGGTGTTGACCAGGTAGCTCCCCGGCTTCATCCGCCCGAGCGCCGCGCGGTCGAAGGCGTGGCGCGTCTCGGGCGTGGCGGGCGCGTGCAGGGTGACCACGTCGCTCGCCGCCAGCAGCTCGTCGAACGAGACGCGGCTCGCGCCGAGCGACGCTTCGTCTTCGGCACCGAGCGGAGTGCGCGAGTGGTAGACCACGCGCATCCCGAACCCGCCCGCGCGCCGCGCCACCGCCCGGCCGATGCGGCCCATCCCGTAGATCCCCAGCGTGGCGCCGGTCAGGTCGCCGCCCAGATAGTCCCAGAACCCCCAGCCGTGGAACCGGCCCGCGCGCAGGCTGCGCTCCGCCTGCGGCAGGGCGCGCACGGTGGCCAGGATCAGCGCCCACGCCAGGTCGGCCGTGGCCTCGGTGAGCACGTTGGGCGTGTTGGTGACCACGATCCCCCGCGCGGCGCACGCCGCAACGTCCACGTGCTCGTAGCCGACCACGGCGTTGGCGACTACGCGAAGGCGCGGCGCCCGCTCCAGCAGCGCGGCGTCCACGCGGTCGGTGAGGAGGCAGAGGAGCGCGTCCGCGTCGCCCAGCTCGTCGCGCCACCCGTCCGGACCGGCGACGGTGGCGGCCTGGGACAGGAGCGCGACCGCGGCGGGGGGGAGGGGGAAGGTGGTGACCGCCTTCACCGAACCTCCAGCGGCTTCTGCCACAGCGAGGTGCCGGCGCCCTGCAGCCCCAGCACCTGGTGCGCGGCGATGCTCATCTCGGTGAACCCCAGCGCCTTCACCAGCGCGTGCAGCGGCAGCACACGCCGCGGGAAGGCGGTGCGCAGCTCCGTGACCCCCATCTCGGCCAGCCACCCCTCCAGCGCGTCCAGCGCCTCGCGGGCGAGCCCCTGCTTCCGGTGCGCGGCCGCGATCACCAGCGTCCCCAGCAGCGCCATCCCCGCCTCGGGGCGGTGCATCCACCAGCCGATCGCCCCCACGTCCTCACCGGTGTCGGCGAGCGCGAGGACGGCGATGCCGCGGCCGGGGTCCTTTGCCGAGCCGGCGACCTCGTGCGCGGCCGCGTGGGGGTCGGCGGGGCGGCCGGTGGCCAGGTGCCAGCCGGGGGCGGCGTCGAACACGGCCTGCAGGCGCGCCTCGTCGCCGGGGCGCAGGGTGCGGATGCGCAGGCGGGGCGACTGGATGACGACGGTCTGGGCTTCGGGCGTGCTCACGGGCGGCGCAATGCGGTCGCGGGGGAGGGAAGTGCCGGGCGGGGGAAGTTGCCCCGCGGCGGGAGCACGCGTCAAGTTGAAGCGTCCCCGCCATCCACCCGAACGCAGAGGTCCGTGAGCATCCAAGCGGAGTCCCGCCATTTCCTCAAGACGGGCGACCTGGTGGAGCACGTGGCCGGCCGTGCCGGCACCGTGCTGGAATCGTACGCGCTGTACGCCGTGGTCCGCTGGCACGACGGCGCCCAGGAAGAGATCGACCAGCTCGACCCCGCCGTCAGCGTCACCGAGCGCGCGTCGCGGGAGTAGCCCAGACGATGGAACAGATGTAAGTTGTGACAGTACAACGGACACGCACTCAACTGCAACACCACCGATCGACGCGGGTCCGGCCGCACGGCGCACCCGCCGGATGGACGGCGCGTGTTGCGTGGCGTGGACCCACCCAGCGAGAGAACAGGCAGCATGTACCAGGCATTCGAGCAGCCCGCGGACGACGCCAAGACGGTGCTGATCGTGGAAGACCAGATCGAGATGCGCGCGATCAACGCCATGTACCTGCACCACCACGGCTACCGCGTGGTGGCGGCCGACAACGGGATCGACGGGCTGAAGGCGGCCCGCGAGACGCACCCCGACCTGATCCTGATGGACATCTCGATCCCCGGCATCGACGGGATCCGCGCCACCGCGACGCTCAAGAGCGACCCGGCCACGGGCGAGATCCCGGTGGTGATCATCACCGCGCACCCGTACGGCTCGGTGGGGAAGCGCGCGGTCGACGCGGGGTGCGATGGATATCTGACCAAGCCGTGCGACCCGCGCCGCATCCTCCAGGAAGTCCGCCGCCGCCTCGGCGAGCCGCTGCACTGATCCATCCGGCGGCACCCGGTCGACCCTCGCACTCTCGCACTTTCACACTTTCGCACTTTCGCACTTTCGCACTTTCGCACTGCTGTCTTGGGCGTGTACCGCGCTGGGGCGCGGTACCGGGCTGCGCGCGCCGTAGGCAACGATACCGCCGTTGCCAACGGCGCCGGGCCAGCGGCGGCGCCAGCCTTCGTCTCGTCCTGACATGACGGTGCACGCGCCGCCGCTGTCCCGGCCCTCCGGGCGCGCATCCCTCACGCAGGTGCACGCCGGCGGCGTCCAGGCCGGGCCCACGGCGGCACGCGGCGGGCCCGGACGGCGGGGCCCACACGGCGGGGCCCATGCGCGGGCCCATACGGCGGCGCCCGTGCGGCGGGTTGAAACCCGCCGCTGAAACATCGGGAAGTCCGCCTTCGCGGACTGCGCTCCGGCGATCCATCTGCTGCCCACACGCAGTTCACCCCCTCCCCCGCGGAGCGGGGCGAGGGGGCCGGGGGGAGGGGGCCCGCCGCAGCATGCGCCGATGGTCGCCTTCCGCATCTCATCCGATCGCACGTTCAGTGTCCGCACGAACGAGCAGGGGCCGGTGGATCGCTCCACCGGCCCCTGCCCGTCATCTCCCGATCCTGAACCGATCCGTTACTGCTCCTCGGCCGGCACCACCGTCACCCGTTCGGTCTTGCCGCGCCCGAACACCTCGGGGCTGTACATCTCCTCGGCGCGCGGCGGCGGCACGATGAAGCGGCCGGGGGTGGTGGCCCGCGCCACGTACTGGTAGCTGTACGTGCCCGCCGGCAGCAGCGAGGTGAACGCCTCGGCGCGGTCGTCGCGCAGGTTCTGGTGCTGGTACCAGTACACCCGCCACCACCAGCCGTACTCCGCGCTCCGCCCGGTCGGCGGCGAGGCGTCGGGGGGCGTGTCCTGCGAGCCCTGCAGCTCGGGGTTCACCGGCTCGAAGCCGGCGGGCATCGGGTCAACCAGCGCCACGTGCACCCGCCGCGACGGCGCCGTCATGGTCACCGTCACCCGCACCCGCGCCCCCGCCTTAACCCGCCACTGCCCGTCCGCCCCCAGCACCACGTCGCGCGGGTCGTCCACCGCCTCGTAGCTCCGGTTCACCACGAAGCCGGCGTCCAGCGGCATCAGGTCCAGGTCGCGCGGGGCGTAGCGCAGCCCGGCGCGGTAGTACAGGCGCCCCGGCCCCTCCTTCCCCACCGTGATGCTCTCGGGCCGCTGCTCCTGCAGCACCCGCATCGGCGCCGACAGGTTCCACCGGTCGGCGTTGCGCCCGGTGAAGGCGTGGCTCCCCGCGAAGCGCTCGCCCAGCCAGATCCGCGCGACGAACTCGGGGGTCTGCCCCTCGAACGCGTGGAAGTAGCGGTCCAGCGCCAGCAGCACCCAGGCGTTCTCCTGCGTGTTGTCCCACCGCCCGCGCACCCGGTGGCCCAGCAGCCCGCGCACCACCTTGGGGATCAGCGGGTTGTCGGGCTGCGCGTTCACCAGCGCCTCCAGCACCACGCCGTCGGTGCGCCGCTCGCTGTGCAGCAGCAGGTACTCGCCCTCGGTGTAGCGCGTGGCGAAGGTGGCCGTGGACGGCGTTTCCGTCGCCCGGTTGTTCACGATCTGCAGCAGCGGGGCGCGCACGTCGGCCATCGCGGCCCCGTTCCCCGCGGCGGTCAGCAGCCACGCGGCCTGCTCCACCGTCACCGAGTCGCGCGGGGTGCGCTCCACCCAGCGGCGCACCTCGGCGGCCGTGCCGGCGTCGCCCATCCGCGCGCGGACGTACAGGGCGTAGGCGTGCAGCGCCCGCTTCACGTCGGCCGGGTAGTGCGCGGGCACGTTCTCCGGCACGCCGCGCAGGTAGCGCAGGCTGCGGCCGTACGCATCTTCGGGCACCGTGTACCCCTTCTCGCGCGCCCGCTGCAGCGCGTGCGCCGCGTGGATGCTCACGTAGGGGAACGACGGCTCGCCCCGCTTCCAGAAGCCGAACCCGCCGTCGGGGTTCTGCCGCGCCACCATGTCGCGGAGGTCGCGGTCCACCGAGGCGCGCAGCTGCTCGGGCGCGGGCAGCCCCTCGGCCTTGAAGGCGTACAGCACGTCGCGCAGCGCCACCACCCCCAGCATCCGCGAGGCGAGCTGCTCCACGCACTCGTAGGGGTACTGCACCAGGTACAGCAGCGCGTCGGTCAGCTCGTGCAGCGCGGTGGAGCTGGCCGACACCTCGAGCCCGCCGAACGCGGGGATCGCGTAGGTCGGCACCCGCAGCGGCAGCGTGACCGCGCTGTCTCCGGTGAAGGAGCCGTAGGTGGCGAACGCCTCGGCCGTGGCCGGCGTGTAGACGGGAAGCGTGATCTCGGCCGCGTCGGCGAAGCCGGCGGCGCTCGTGGCCACCTGCACCTGCGCGGGGCCCGTCCGCCCCGCCTCGGCCGCCAGCCGCACCTCCACCCGGTCGTGCGCGGGCACCGTCACCCGCCACCCGGTCTCGGTCACGTTCACTCCCGTCCCGCGCGCCGCCACGTCCACCTCCAGCGGCGCCCCGGTCTGGTTCTGCACCACGATGGGGAATTCGAAGCGGTCGCCCCAGTTCAGGAAGCGCGGCGCCGACGGCCGCACCATCAGCGGCTGGCGCGCGGTGATCCCGCTTTCGCCCACGCCGTAGCGCTTCCCGCTCTCCACCGCCACGGCGGTCACGCGGTAGCGCGTGAGGTTGCTGGGCAGCCTGAACGGCACCGTCGCCCGCCCGTTCGCGTCGGTGCGCACGGTCGGCGCGAACAGCGCCAGCGGGTCGAAGTTGGTGCGGATGGCGATCGGCGCGGGAGGCGGCTCGCCCGGCGCCGCCGCAACGGGCGGCGGGGGCGGGGGAGGCGGCGCGGGCGGCACCAGCGTCTGGAACCCGCGCGCGTCCGCCGCCACCGACTCGCGCGCCGACACGCTCTGCGCCACTCCGCCGGCCATCCCCGTGGCGCTGAAGTCCCTGCTGCTGACGCCGCGGATGCGGATCAGCGCCGCCGGCACCAGCGACACGCGCAGCGGCGCCGGCGGGTCGTCGCCGTTCACGGTCACCGTCACCCGCGCCGTGGTGTAGCCGTCCATCATCACCGCCAGCGTGTGCCGCCCCGCCGCCACTCCGGCGATGCGGAAGCGCCCCGCCCCGTCGGTGCGCACGGTGTCGCGGCCGCCGTCCAGCACCAGCGCCGCGCCGGTCAGGTAGCCGCCGTTGCGGGCGTCCACCACCCGCCCCACCAGCGTGTGCGGCTCGGGGGCGTGGTCGGGCTCCACCACCCGCACCAGGTCGCGCAGGTTCACCTGCTGCACGCCCGGGTCGCGGGCGCGGTAGAACAGGTTGAGCGGGTCGCCGATGCGGTAGCCGGTCAGCGCCAGCACCGCCTCGTCCACCACCACCAGCGTCACCTCGGCGTCGGCCACCGGGCGGCCGGCCGCGTCACGCACCTCCACCCCCACCTCGGTGGCGGCGTCGGGGGCCAGCGTGCTGTCGCGCGGCAGCGGGCGCACCGTCAGCGCCCGCGTCACCGGCGGCACCGACAGGTTGGTCGCGCCCGTGGCGTACAGCACGCCGCGCGCGCCCTCGCCCCGCCGCCCCTCCGACGCCCCCACCAGGTCGAGCTGCACGTTGATGTTGGGGACGTCGGCCTCGGTGATCGGCACGGTGAGCGTGGTGGTCGACCCCTGCAGCCGCACCTCGCGCACCCCCACGATCCCGTTCGCCCGGCTCGTCAGCAGGCCGACGGAGGGCATGAAGCCGGTGCGCACCAGGATCCGCGCCGTGTCGCCCACCGCGTACGTCTTGCGGTCGGGGATCAGCTCCACGCCGCGCTCGCCGTCCTGCTCGGGGCCGGCCAGCCCGCGCGCGCCCGCCACCCACACCGTGGTGGTGGTGCGGTTCTCGCGCCCCTGCGCGTCCTTCACCGTGGCCGTCACCTCGTAGCGGCCCGCGATGGGCACGGCGAAGACGCAGCGCACCGGCTGCGGCGCGCTCTCGCGCGTGCAGCTCCCCGCGGGCTCCTCCACCTCCTTCCAGCTCCCCTGCTCCTGCCTCCACACCGTGCGCACGGCACGCACGTCGATGGTGCGCCCCGGCGCCGCGGCGCCGCTCACGTCCACCGCCATCAGGTTCAGGTCGATCGAGTCGCCCGCGCTCAGCCAGGCGCGCTCGGTCCGCACCCCCACGTACACCGCGGCGGGGTGCACCAGCAGCGAGGTGGAGGTGGACCAGGTCTGCCGGTTCACGTCCATCACCGTGGCCTCGGCGTTCACGCTGTACGGGCGCGGCGGCTCGGCACCGGTGAACGAGATGCGCAGCACGTTCTCGCCCGCGGCGTTGGTGGAGCCCACGAAGGTCTCGCGCCGCACGTTGCCGCCGCGGCGGTACACGGGGCGCCACCACACCGGCGTGTCGCCGAAGCTCCACTCGTCCCACCCCGGCGGCGTGTAGCTCGAGGGCGCGGCGGTCACCGTCCAGGTCACCGGCGCGGCCGCCAGCGGCCCGCCCGCGAAGTACGCGGCGCGCACCGTGACCTCGGCGCTCCCGCCCAGATAGTGCGGCCCCTCGGACGCCGACGCGCTCACCGTGTATTCGGGGCGGCGGAACTCCTGTACCTGGTAGACCACGTTGTGGCTGCTCCCCTGCAGCCCGGCCTCGGCCCGGTTCAGCGCCACCTCCACCATGCTGACGCCCAGGTTGGCCCCCGCGGGGATGGCGAACTGCGCGTCGAACCCGCCCAGCGCCGTGAGCGCCGCCGTCCCCTGCGCGACGCGGTTGCGGCGCGCGTCGTACGCCGTCCAGCGGATGCTGTCGGAGGTGCCCGGGCGCAGCAGGTCGACCCCGCCGCCCCGGGTCCGCTCGATCCGCCGCACCCACCCCTTGAAGCGCACCGTCTCGCCCGGGCGGTACAGGTTGCGGTCGGTGAACGAGTACCACGCCACCACCGGCATCTGCACGTTGCGGCGCCAGCTCACGTAGCCCTTGGGGAGGAAGGCCACGTCGGCTCCGCTCCGCACCACCAGCACCGTGTTGATGTCCTCGTCCGCGGTGGAGAGGGGAAGCGTGGCCACCCCGCGCGCGTCGGTGGTGCCCGCCGCCCCGGCGGACGCGCCCCGCTCGATCCGCACCTGCGCGCCGCCGACCGGCGCGCCGTCCACCAGCGAGGTGGCCCAGGCCAGCATCTCCTGCGCGTCGTTGAACGCGGTCACGCCGATGCGGGTGCCCTGCACCCAGGTGTACACCGCCTGCTGCCGCTCTTCGCGCGAGCCGCCGTCCAGCGCCTCCACCGCCACGATCGCCTGCCCCAGCCCGCCCGTCAGCGCGGGCGACACGTCCACCCGGATCTGCTGCCCGTCGCCCAGCGGCGGGGCCACGGTGATCACCCGGTCCACCACGGTGCGCCCGGGAAGGGTCGCGGCCGCGCCCTCGCGCGAGCGCCGCACGGTCTGGAACGCCCGCCAGTCGCCCACCTCCACCCGCTGGATGCGCAGCCTCAGCCGCGCGTGCCCCACGGTGCCCACGGCGATGGACGGGTCGCCCAGCGGGTCCAGCACCATCATCCCCTCGGGCCCGTCGAGCGACGCGTACGGCAGCCCCACGTCGAACACCTGCGGCGGAGACGGCCCCAGCGTCTGCCCGAACTCGTCGCGCAGGGCGGGGTCGATGCGCACCGTGTAGCGCGTGCTGGGGCGCGTGTCTCCGTGGATGTGGATCCCGTTGCTCCCCGAGGATACTTCCATCCCGGGGATGGCGGGGGTCACCGTCACCCTGCGGCGGTTGAACGACCCCTCGGCCAGGGTGTTGGAGAAGGTGATGCTGAACCCCTCGCCCGGCCGGCACGAGCAGTACTTGTTGGTGATCCGCATCGGGCCGTAGGTGCGGAACTCCCAGAACTGCTCCACGTCGCTCACCCGCGGCCCCTCGGCCGAGGGGGTGCCCGGGCCCACGCTCACCCGCACCTGCGCGTTGCGCGGGAGC
>DASWMA010000536.1:0-2424 GCA_036399995.1 Longimicrobium sp.
GTCCCCTGTCCCCTGTCCCCTGTCCCCTGTCCCCTGTCCCCTGTCCCCTGTCCCCTCCGCCCTACCGCTCCGCCAGGTACTCGTGGATGAACTGGATGGCCACCGAGCCGTCGCCCACCGCCGAGCCCACGCGCTTGACCGCGCCCGCGCGCACGTCGCCTGCGGCGAACACCCCGGCGCAGCTGGTCTCGCGCGGGTGCGGGTCGCGCTCCAGCCGCCACGTCGACTTCGCCGCGGGGCCGGTGAGCAGGTAGCCGCGCTCGTCGCGCTGCACCGCGTCGCCCAGCCACTCCGTCTGCGGCGCCGCGCCGATGAACACGAACAGCACCTCGCACGCCTCGGCCGCCTCGTCGCCGCTCTCCACGTTGCGCACGATGATCTCGCGCAGCCGCCCCTCGCCGTGCGCCCGCGCCACGGTGGAGCTGGGGCGCATGCGGATGTTGGGCTGCGCGCGCAGGCGGTCGTACAGGTACTGCGACATCCGCTCGCTGAAGTCGGGCTCCTGCGCCAGGATGTGCACCGTGCGCGCGTGGCGGGCCAGCAGCAGCGCCGCCTGCCCCGACGAGTTGCCGGCGCCCAGCAGGTACACGTCCCTGCCGCGCACCGTGGGCACCTCGGCCGCCGCGGCGCCGTAGTACACCCCCGAGCCCACCAGCCCCGGGCAGCCCGGCACGTCCAGCGTGGTCCAGCTCACGCCGGTGGACACCAGCACCGCGTGCGCGTCCAGCTCGCTCCCGTCGTCCAGCCGCACGCCGCGGTAGTCGCCGTCGGCGGTGAAGCCGCAGGCGGCGCGCGCCACCACCACCTCCACGCCGAACTTGTGGGCCTGCTCCAGCGCCCGCTGCGCGAACTCGGCCCCGCTCAGCCCGTCGGGAAAGCCCAGGTAGTTCTCGATCCGCGCGCTCTGCGCCGCCTGCCCGCCCGGCGCCTCACGGTCCAGCACCAGCACGCGCAGCCCCTCGCTGGCGCCGTAGACGGCAGCGGCGAGCCCCGCGGGCCCGCCGCCCACCACCACCAGGTCGTAGAACGGCGCCGCGGCCTCGGTGGCGTGGCCCAGCTGGGCGGCGAGCTCCGTCAGCGACGGCGCCACCAGCCGCGACCCGTCGGGGAACAGCACCAGCGGCAGCTTCGAGCGCTCCGCCTCGGGAACGCTCTCCAGCAGCCGGCGCGCCTCGGGCGAGGTTTCCGGATCGTACGCGTGGTAGTGGACGCGCCGGCGGGTGAGAAAGTCCTTCACCTCGTGCGCGGCCGCGCTCCAGCGGTCGGCCAGCACGCGCACCGCCTGGTCGTGGCGGTGCTGCGGGTGCGGCTCGGGGGGGCGGGAGTCCATCGGCAACCGCCGCCTAGCTCGCCTGCTGCTTCTCGCGCGCCACGCGAGAGGGCGAGATGGCTTCCGTCGCGGTGGGCACGTCCACCTCGTCGCCGCCCGGAAGGATCGGGCGGCCGCTCTTCAGGTCGAAGCCGTAGCGGTCGGGAAGGATGTGCACCAGCGCGTCGGTGATCGCCAGCGTGTCGTCGTCGCCGGCGCTGGGCGCGTTGGTGTGCGTCACGCTCCCGCCCAGCACCATCACCGCGCCTTCGCCGACGACGGTGAAGCGCTCGCCGGGCACCACCTCGATCGCCGTGTTCTCGTCGATCCCGATCCCCAGCACCTGCGGGTTGTGGGCGAAGATGGAGAACAGGCGGTTGGGGCGGCCTCGCTGGTTGAAGTGCGTGTCCACCACGGTGTCGCGCCAGTAGCCCAGCCCCGGCGCCAGCGACACGTCGGAGCGCCGCACCGTTCCCTCGTTGTTCCCGCCGATGATCATCACCCCGCTCATCGCCGCCGCGCCGGCGCTGGTGCCCGCCACCACCAGCCCCTCGCCGAACAGCCGCTCGCGCACCCGCTCGCAGAACTGCGTCCCCGCCACCAGCGCGGTCAGGCGCAGCTGGTCGCCGCCGGTGAAGAACACCGCCGTGGCGCGCTCCAGCGCCTCGAGCAGCTCCGGCTCGGCGGCCTGGTTGCGCTCCACGATCGGCGCGGGGAACACCTCGGCCACGCCCAGCTTGTTGAAGAGCGCCCCGTAGGTGCGCACCTTGTCGTGCGGGTCTTCGGAGGGCGACGAGCAGATGATCACCCGCGCCTTCTTCCCCCCCGCCATCTCCACCAGCCGGGGGAGGATGGTCATGTCCTTCTCGTCGGGGTCTTCCGCCCCCCCGATCACCAGCAGGCGGCCCATCCGCCGCTTCCCGTTGCTCCTGGACACCGTGCTCACCTTGCCGACAGTGTGACTTGCCTGGTTACGAGCCCGCATGGAACGTCAAGGATCACGCCATCTCCGTAGCTGGGCGCCGCGTGGGGTTCATCACCGGACGATCGCTGCGAGGATCGCTTCGGGAAGGACGAACAGCCGGGATTGGCGTGTCCCTCCGCTGCGCTCCGGG
>DASWMA010000537.1:0-2928 GCA_036399995.1 Longimicrobium sp.
TAGACGGCCACCACGTCGCCCGGCCGCACCCCGCCGTCGATCAGCCGGTGCGCGATGCGGTTGGCCGCCGCGTCCAGCTCGGCGTACGTCCACGTCTCTGCCGGATCGGAGATCGCCAGCGCTCCCGGCGACTTCGCCGCGTGGGCGGCGAACCTCTCGTGCACGGCCCCGCGCCAGGCCTCGGCCTCGATCGGCCGTGCCGGGTCGGGAATGACGCCACGCGCCGCTTCCGTCGCCAGCGACAGCGCGCCCACGCGGGTCTCCGGCGCGGCCACGGCCTGGCGGAGCACCCCTTCCAGCTGCGCCAGCAGTTCCCCCATCCGCGGCGCGTCGAAGAGGTCGGCGGCGTAGACCAGGATGACGTTGATCCCCCCGTCCCGCTCCCGCACGTACAGCGTGAGATCGAACTTGCTGGCCACCTCGCCGACCGAGCCGGCCTCGGCCTCCGCCACCTCCAGGCCGTCGCCGCCAAAGGCGCCGCGCTGGAAGTTGCCGAGGTTGAGCATCACCTGGAACACGGGAGCGTGCGCCAGGCTCCGCTCGGGACGCACCTCCTCCAGCACCCGCTCGAAGGGGAGATCCTGGTGCGCGTACGCCGACAGCGTGGTCTCGCGCACCCGCCCCAGCAGCTCGCGGAAGCTCGGGTCGCCCGAGAGGTCGGTCCGCAGCGCCAGCGAGTTCAGGAAGAGCCCGATCATCCGGTCGGTCTCCGCCCGCGTCCGCCCCGCGATCGGCGTCCCCACCACCACGTCCTCCTGCCCGGCCAGGCGCCCGAGCACCACGTCCAGCGCGGCGAGGAGGACCATGAACAGCGTGGCGCCCTCGCGGCGGGCCAGCGCGTTCACGTCCGCCGCCAGGCCGGACGCGATCACCAGGCGCTCGAGCGCGCCGCGGTGCGATTCCACCGGCGGCCGGGGACGGTCCGTCGGCAGCTCCAGGAGCGCCGGAGCGCCCGCCAGCCGCTCCTTCCAGTAGCCGACCTGGCGGTCGAGCACCTCGCCCCGCAGGCGCTCGCGCTGCCACACCGCGTAGTCCGCGTACTGCAGCGCGGGCTCCGGCAGCGGCGACGGTAGCCCACGCGCAAAGGCGCCGTACAGCGCGGAGAGCTCCTCCCGCAGCACCCCCAGCGACCACCCGTCGGCGATGGCGTGGTGAAGGTTGAGGAGGAGGTGCTGCTCCGCGTCGGCGACCCGGACGAGCGACGCGCGGAAAAGCGGCCCGCGCGCCAGGTCGAAGCGGTGTCGCTTGGCTTCGGCCGCCAGCCGGCCGGCCTCGCTCTCCCGCTCCTCCTCGGGCAGGTGCCGCAGGTCGGCGACCGGCAGGTCGAACCAGGCCGGGGGCGGGGCGATCCGCTGCACGGGGACGCCGTCCACGGCCGGGAACGTCGTGCGCAGCGGCTCGTGGCGGCGCACCAGCTCGGCCAGCGCGCGGCGCAGCGCGTCGTGGTCGAGACGGCCGGTGATGCGGTACGAGAACGGGATGGCGTACGCCGGACTCCCCGGGTCCAGCGCGTCCACGAACCAGAGCCGCTCCTGCGCGAACGTCACCGGCAGGTCGCCCCCGCGCGCAGCGGGGGCGATGGCGCCCTCGCCGGCCGCCGCGCCGTTGCCGCGCAGACGCTCGATCTCGGCCGCGAGCTCGGAGAGGACCGGCCGCTCGAACATCGCGCGAAGCGACAGCTTGATGCCGAACCGGGCCCGGACGCGCGAAACCACGCGAGTGGCGGCCAGCGAGTGCCCGCCCAGCTCGGAGAAGCTTTCCTCCACGCTCACCCGCTCCAGGCGCAGCACCTCCGCCCAGATCCCCGCCAGCACCTCCTCCACGGGCGTCCGCGGCGCCACGTACCGTTTCTCCGCCGGCGCGAGCTCCGACGCCGGCAGTGCCTTGCGGTCCAGCTTGCCGTTGGGGGTGAGCGGAAGCGTCTCCAGGAAGACGAACGCGGCCGGGACCATGTACTCCGGCAGGCTCAGCCCCACATGCGCGCGCAGCGCCTCCGCCCGCGCTTCACCGACCACGTACGCCACCAGCCGCTGCTCGCCCGCCTCTTCGCGCGCCATCACCACGCAGTCGGCGACGCCCTCGTGCCGGCGCAGCACCGCCTCGATCTCGCCCAGCTCGATGCGGAAGCCACGCACCTTCACCTGGTGGTCGAGCCGCCCCAGGTACTCGATGGCGCCGTCCGCCCGCCACCGCGCCCGGTCACCCGAGCGGTACAGCCGCGCGCCGCCCGCGGCCGAGAACGGATCGGGGACGAAGCGCTCCGCCGTGAGCGCCGCGCGGCCCAGATAGCCGCGCGCCACCTGCACGCCGCCGATGTGCAGCTCGCCCGCGAACCCCACCGGCACCGGCTCGCCCGCCGGGTCCAGCAGGTAGATGCGGACGTTGGCCATCGGAGACCCGATCGGGACGATGGCGGCCGCGCCCGGCTCGCCCGCGCACGGCCAGGCCGTCACGTCCACCGCGGCCTCGGTGGGGCCGTAGACGTTGTACAGCCGGGCCCAGGGCGACTGGCGCGAGAAACGGCGGACGAGGTCGGCGGGAAGCGCTTCGCCGCCGCACATCACCGTCCGGAGCGCGTGGCACGCGGCCAGCCCGCCCTCGTCCACCAGCGCCTGGAGGAGCGCCGGCACCGCGTGGAGGGTGGTGACCCCCTCGCGCTGCATCACGTCCAGCAGGTACGCGGGTTCGCGGTGTCCGTCCGGCCGGGCCAGCACCAGCCGGGCGCCCACCAGCAGCGCGGGGATCAGCTCCCGCAGCGAGGCGTCGAAGCTGTACGGCGTCTTGTGAAGCACCACGTCGTCCGCGCCGAGCCCCGAGAGCTCCTGCATCCAGCTCAGCGCGTTGATCACGGCGCGGTGCGGGACCCCCACGCCCTTGGGCCGCCCCGTGGAGCCGGATGTGTAGATGACGTACGCCAGGTGCTCCGGC
>DASWMA010000538.1:0-6889 GCA_036399995.1 Longimicrobium sp.
CGTAGTCTTCGCGCAGGTCCATCAGCAGCCCGCCCGCCCGGCCGATCCGCGCGGCGTGCTCGCGCGCCTCGGCGGCCAGCACGCGCGCCTCGCCGCTGCTGGCGCGGCCCTGCTCGCGCAGGTGCTCGCCCTCGGCGCTCACGGTCTCCACCGCGCGGGCGCTCTCGCCGATCAGGCCCAGCTGCTCGCGCGCCTCGCGCGCCACCCCGCCCGTGGTGTCGCCGATGCTGCGCGCGGCGGCCCGCACCTCGTCGGCGGTGTGGGCCAGCGCGTCGCTGAGGCGCGCCAGCTCCTGCGCGCGCTGCTGGATCTCGGCCACCATCTCGCCCACCGTCTGCGACATGCTGTTGACGGAGACGGAGAGGAAGCCGATGTCGTCGAGGTGGCGCCCCGGGAGGCGGGTGGAGAAGTCGCCCTCGCTGGCGCGCGCCAGCGCCTGCCGCACGCGGCGCAGCCGGCGCGTGTACGTGACCGGCCCGGTGGTGGCCATCCACGCCGTGCCCACCAGGAACAACGTCTCGATGGCGATGATGAAGACGGCGCCCGCGTCGAAGCGCGTCCCCAGCAGCCGCGCGGCGGGATACACGAGGGCCGCCAGCGCCAGCTGCACGTGCGCGGCGCGCGGCATCCCCAGCGCGTAGCCGCCCACGGCGAACACCAGGTACGGCAGCACCAGGTACCCGTGCGCCCCCAGCGCCCACGCGAACCCGCCGATCACCAGCGAGTCGAGGGTGGAGATGAACCAGAACTGCCAGGGCGAGAACCGTTCGCGCAGCAGCAGCGCCACCAGCAGGTTCCCCACGAAGGTGGTGGCGGCCAGCGCGAGCGCCGCGGTCAGGCTGATCTGGAGCGCGCCCGTGAAGGAGCCGGCGAGGCCCACCGCCACCGCCAGGAAGCAGAGCGCCCAGCGCTTGGAGATGGCCTGGCGGTGGCGTTCGCGCAGCACCAGCGAGCGCTCGCGGGCGAACAGCTCGGCGAAATCGTGGCCCGGGTCGGTCAAAGGGAATGCGGCGGGGCAGGGTAGCGCAGAAGGGAGTGCTGCAAGGTGGCCGCATGATGCCGTGCCCGTGCGGCACTGTCAAGAAACTCCCTGGGCCCGAATGCTTTTGGACGGCAGACGTTGTGCCGGTGCCGCGCTCGATGGATCTTCCGTGGTCGAATACCACAGCGCTCACACGATTTGTAACAGCGCTCATACATCTTCCAACCATCCGCCCCATGCCTCTGTCCAACCCGACGCTCGGCACCCTCCTTCGCCACCTGATCGAGTTGCTGGACGGCGACGTGGAGCGCGTGTACCGCGACGCGGGGCTCGACTACCGCCCGCGCTTCACCCCGGTGGTGCGGGTGGTGGGGGAGCTGGGCCCCTGCTCGATCCGCGAGATCGCCTCGCAGGCCTCGCTCACGCACTCGGCGGCCAGCCAGACGGTGGCGGAGATGGCCGCGCGGGGGCTGGTGCAGACGCGCGCCGGCACCGACGCACGCGAGAGGATCGTGCACCTCACGCCGCGGGCAGAGGCGCTGCTGCCCGTGCTGCGGGGGTTCTGGGCGGCGACCGCCGCCGCCGCCGACGAGCTGGCCGCCGAGCTCGGCGTGGACCTGGAAGACGTGGTGGCACGCGCGGTCGATGCCCTGCGCCGGCGTCCGTTCCACCTGCGCGTCACCGAGCACGCCGAGCGCGCGGCCGCGGCCGCGGCCGCCCGCGTCGAGGCGGCCGACGAAGAGATGGAGGAGTAGGGCGGCCGGGCCGTGAGCCCCCTCGACGGGCTCCGCGCGCTGGCCGGCAGGGAGTGATCCACGCAGGCCAGGCGCAGAAACCCCCGAACCAGGACCCGCAATGGTGACGAAACGGCTTCTCGTGGTTGCAGTCTTTACGGCTCTGGCAGTGGCGGCGCGCCCGGCGCCGGCCCAGACGCTCACCCCGCGCGACGTGGACACCGTGCTGGCGCAGGTGGAGGCGCTGGTGCGCCGGCACTACGGCTTCGAGGAGCGGAGGGAGCCGCTGATCGCCGCGATCCGCAGGGCGCGGGCGGCGGGGCGGTACGACGTGGCCGTGCCGGCCGAGCTGGCGGCGCGGCTGAGCAGCGACATGCAGGGCGCCGTGCCCGACCGGCACCTGGGCCTGTCGTGGGACCCCGCGGCGGCGCAGGCCATGTTCGCCTCGCGCGCCGCCGGCTCGTCGGCGGCCGGGAGCGCCGAAGACCTCCGCAACGACCTCCAGGCGCGTCGGAACAACCACGGGCTGGTGGAGATGCGCATCCTCGCCGGGAACGTGCGCTACCTGCGCATCGCCCGCTTCATGTGGCGCCCGGACGTGTCGGGTGCCGCCTACGACGCCGCGATGCGCTTCCTGCGCGAGGGCGACGCGGCGATCGTGGACCTGCGCGACAACGGCGGCGGCGATGCGAGCGCGGTGCGGTATGCCATCAGCCACTTCATCCCCGGCCGCGACGAGCGGCTGCTGACCACCTTCCGCGACGACGACGGCCGGCCGCTGCAGTCGCGCGTGCTGGGCTACCTCCCGGCGGGGCGGGTGACGAGCCCGCTGTACGTGCTGGTGAGCAACGGCACCCGCTCGGCGGCCGAGGAGTTCGCGCTGCACGTGGAGAAGTTCGAGCTGGGCACGCTGGTGGGCGAGACCACCGGCGGGGCCGGGAACAGCAACTGGCACTTCCCCGTGGCGCCGGGCTTCACGCTCAGCCTGTCGCTGTACGCGCCCTGGCACGGGGTGGACAGCACCAACGTGGAGGGCGTGGGCGTGCGGCCGAAGCTGGCCGTGCCACCGGCCACGGCGCTGGACGCGGCGCACGCCGCCGCGCTCGAGGCGCTGCTGGCGCGTGCCGATACCGCGGATCGCTTCGGCTACGCGTGGGCGCTGGAGGGGTTGCGCGCGAAGCTGGGCGCGCCGCGGCCCACCCCTGCCGAGCTGGCGCGCTACACCGGCCGTTTCGGCGAGCGCACCATCACGCTGCGCAACGGCACGCTGACCTACCAGCGCGACGGCCGGCCCCCCGTGACCCTCACGCCGATGGCCGAGCACCTTTTCGCCTTCGAGGACGGGTCCGCCGTGCGCGTGCGGTTCAGGATGGACGGCCCGCGCGCGTCGGCGATCGAGGTCCGCTTCTACGACGGAACGTCGGCCACCTATCCACGAACCCGGTAGCCGCGTCCTGGCAGCCGCAAGCAGCAACGAGGGAGCGGAGGATCGATCCATCCTCCGCTCCCTCCGTTCATCGCTTGATATGATTGTGCATTCCGCACGAGACCGCCCCCGTCATCCTGAGCGGTGACCACGCTGAACCCGAGGCGTGCTACGATGGCCGCAGCGCGAAGGATCTATACCATCGGATGCGCTACGACCGGGATGTCGCGCTAACCGGCTATGGATCCTTCGGCCTGCGACCATTTGCGGAGCTCGGCCGTTACGCGGCGGATCACCGACACCCAGTCGCCGGGCGCCGGTTGGCGGAAGAGGCGCATGGTGGGGTACCAGGGTGAGTCTTCGCGCCCCTCCATCCACCGCCAGTCGGCCTCGTGGATCAGCAGCGTCCACACGGGCACGCCCAGCGCGCCGGCCAGGTGCGCGGGCATGCTGTCCACGGTGATCACCAGGTTCAGCGCGCGCATCACCCGCGCGGCGTGCATCACGTCGTCGCTGCCGGAGCGCGTGCCGAAGTCCGGCGGGCACTCGTCCAGCGCGGCGCCGCGCTGCAGCACGTGCAGGTCGATGCCGGGGATCTCCGCCAGCGGCGCGAGCAGGGGGAAAGGGATAGAGCGGCGCTCGTCCCAGTCGCCCGCGCGCCACACCAGGCCCACGGCGAGCCGGCCGTCGCGGGCGAGCGGCGCGGGGTCGGCGTGCAGGTAGGGGACGGTGTTCGGCAGGGTGTCGACGGTGCTGCGGAAGACGTGGGCGAGCTCCATCACCTCC
Organism: Longimicrobium sp.; assembly: GCA_036399995.1. Taxonomy (GTDB): domain Bacteria; phylum Gemmatimonadota; class Gemmatimonadetes; order Longimicrobiales; family Longimicrobiaceae; genus Longimicrobium. The sequence goes on from DASWMA010000538.1 coordinate 3,929, forward strand.
ACGTCCACGTCGTAGCCGCCCTCGAAGGCGCCGTCGTGCAGCGGCTCCAGCCGGTCGATGCCGTCCACCGTGCGCAGCAGCGGGATCAGCGCGGGCTGCGCCCAGACGATCGTCTCGGCGGCGGCCTGCTTCACCAGCGGGAGGTAGCGGATGAACTGGATGGTATCCCCCAGCCCGTGGTAACAGCGGACCAGCACGCGCTTTCCGGCGAGCGGGGTGCCGTCCCACACCCACTGCTCGTGCCGCGGCCGGTGCCAGCAGGGGACGCCGGCGTGCGCCCGCAGGATCGCGTCGCTCGCTCGCCACGCATCCTCGAAGTCGCCGCGGCGGATCGCCCGGAACCAGCGCGCGCCCAACTCCTCCGTGGTCTCCTCGCCCGGCTGCCGCAGCATGTCCGCTCCCGCCACCCCCATCCTCCCATCCGCGTTTTCGATGTGCACGAACGTCGCGGCGCGGGTGCGGATTTCGTGCCGGGGCACGGTTTCCATTGATGAACGCAGAGCATCGGAGTAAAGGGAGTCAGGGGGAGAACGACGATTCGCGGTTCTCCCCCTGACTCCTTTCTCTCCGATGCTCCGCGTTCATTGCTGTCGCGGTTCAGGAAGCTCGGGGAATGTTCAGTCCGCGGCCGGAGCGGGCGGCCTCGCGAACATGCGCGCGGCGTTCTCCTCGAAGGCGCCGACGTCGGCATAATACGCCTTCGCCAGCTCGGGATGGGCGGGATTGGTGTAGACGTCGGGCCGTGGATTGGCCACCACGCCGGCGATGATCGTGGCCACTTCCTCGGCGGTCTGCGGAGCCATGGGGCCGCCGGGGCTCATGGTCTGGGTTCCCGGCGCGGCGCCGCGCGCGTTGGCGGCGAACGGCGTCAGCACGATCCCCGGCATCAGCGTGGTCACGTGGATGCCGGTGTGGCCGGCGGCGCGCAGCTCCATCCGCAGGTTGGCGGTGAGCGCGTTCAGCGCGTGCTTGGCCGCGTTGTAGGCCGAGCGCACGGCCGCCATCGGCACGCGGCCCAGGAAGGACGAGACGTTGATCAGGTGGCCGGATCCGCGCTCCTGGAAGTGCGGGACGATCGCCTGCATCCCATAGAGCGCGCCTTTGACGTTCACGGCCATCATCTCGTCGATGTCGTCGTCCGTCAGCTCCAGCACCGGCCGGGTGATCCCCCGCCCGGCGTTGTTGATCCACACGTCCACGCGTCCGAAGGCACGCAGCGCCTCGTCGCGCACGTTGTCCACGTCGGCGCGGCGGGTGACGTCGGCGCGGACGACGTGCGTCCGTCCGCCGATCTCGCCGGCGAGCTGGCGGAGCGCGTCTTCGCCGCGCGCGGCCAGCACAAGCGCGTGCCCGCGCCGCGCCAGCTCGCGCGCCAGCGCCGCCCCGATCCCGCTGCTCGCGCCGGTGATCACCACCACCTTCTGCCCGTCGTCGCTCACGGTTCCTCTCCCTGGATCTTCGTCTGCCTCCCCACCTCTACCCCCGGTGCATCCTACGGGCGCTCGATGCCGCCGGAAAGGCGCCGGCCAGGGCGTGGGGCTACACGGCCGGATCCGGCACGGCAGCCTGGTAGAGCTGGAGGTCGCCCGCGTGCGACGGGAGGCGCCGGGTCGCACGCGCGTCGGACAGACCCGCGGCGTGCATGGCGGCCAGCACGCGCTCGTGGTCGTTGTCGCGGAGCACCCGGTGCGGGTGGATGTGGCGGGCGATGAAGCCACGCCGCTGGCCGCCGGGCCCGGCGAAGTCGAGGAGGTGGAAGGTGCCGCCGGGCTTCAGCACGCGCCGCACCTCGCGCAGCATCCCCTCCTTCTGAGCGCCGGGGAGGTGGTGGTACATCAGCGACGAGAGCACGCGGTCGAACGAGGCGTCGGGGTAGGGGAGCGCGTCGGCGAAGCCCTGGTCGAGCTGGAAGGAGAAGCCGGCCCGCTCCGCCTTCCGACGCGCGATGGCGAGTGCGCCGGGGTCGGGGTCCAGCCCCACCACGTCGGCGCCCGGCTGGAGCGTCTTCAGCAGCACCAGCAGGCTCCCCGTGCCGCAGCCGACGTCGAGCACGCGGTCGCCCGGCCGGCACGCGGCCTGTTCGGTGAGCGTCTTCCGCACCCGGTCGGCCCCCAGCAGCTTCGTGAGCAGGTCATAGAACGGGAGCGCCCAGTGCCGTCCCGCCGCCGGGACGTAGCTCTTCGCCGTATCCGTCATGGATGCGATGCCTCCGTGGGATCGGCCGCGCCGTGGGCGGCCAGGGGGCGAATGATTCGCTGCAGCGAGTTTGCATACCTCCGTGGAGAGCAAGATACAGACGTGGGGACGGGCTTTCACCCGCACCCGCGACTTGCTCCCCTGAACCCCGGTTGAGTGCATTCTGCCTGCAAGTGGTGACACCGCAGCTGGCACCTGATTCACTGGCAGTGCCTCCGGCGCGGGGCGGCCCAAGCCCGGTGCCGGGCGCGGTGATCTGTGAGAATACTCGCTGCTTCGACTGATGGGGATCAAGGTTCCCCGTTGGTCGTCGCAAAATTTACGGCAGCGCGTAATGAAATCGCTTGCGCGCGAGATTTCCAGGAGCTTGACCCTATGGGGGGCGGAGTATTATCTGGAATGGAGCAGGTTTCGGCTATGCGCTTCACTACGCGTGTTCGCCGGAATTCGGTCCACTGAACAACAAGTTAGGCCGCTGGGCAAGCATCGCGGCCGCCGCAGGTGACCGCTTCCGACACTTAGCAATGATCTGGGAATCTTCGTACTGGAAAGAGGATCTGCTGAAACAGGCAGAGGCTCTGCGTAAGCGGACGACGCAACGGCGATGGCCGGAGATTTCTTTTGCGAGGCTTGAGCAAGCGGTGATGCTCGGGTTCTACTCCATCCGAAAGCTCGTGGAGGCGCGCAAGCTTTCCGACCATGTCGCCAGTTCTGCGATCCCTGTCACAACCTATCCGCCGACCGGGAAGCCGATCACGTACCTAA
>DASWMA010000539.1:0-20606 GCA_036399995.1 Longimicrobium sp.
TCTTCCGCGGTCGGGAATACGCCCGCGAGATCGCGGTCGGTGTCTCGAATCGGGCTGGGCGTCAGCGCCCGGTTCGCTGCCGGTACTCCGCAAGCGCCTCGGCGACCGCCCGTTCCCCTTCGATCACGTCACCTCGTTCGATGTCGGCGATGCCGACGTCGAGCTCGCGCTGAAGCCAGGCGAGCTTCGTGTCGTATTCCTCCTCGCGCTGAAGCAGCTCCAGGCACGCGGAGAAGACGGCCTCGGCGGATTCGTACCGTCCGGAATCCACGCGCCGCAGCACCGCGCGTTCGAACTCTGCAGGGATCTCGAGGCTCATGGGATTGGCTCCGGGGAAGCAACGGGTACAGGGTCGAACGTCATGGGCGGGTTCTCCATGAGGCAATTTACTGTGTTCACCTCCGCCGCTCCAGCGCAGTCGGCGGCGCGGTAAGCAAGATGTGGTTGACCAGCGAGTCTGATCGAGTAAATCGAGAGTCAGCCGTGGCCTCCAGGGCACGGATTCACCTCCCCGGGTCTGCAGTTCGCTGCACACCCGGGGTTTTTCTTGTCCGCATGGTCCGCTTGCAAATCGCCTACGGGGGATCCCGAACGTTCAATGAACGTTCGCTGATCGTCCGTCATTCATGTCCCGTGGCATCTCCCTGACACATCCTGGCGCGGCGCCTCGCTTCTCGCCGCTCGCCCCGCCCGGCGCGAACGTTGCTCGGTGGCGACAGAGTGGACGCCGGCCGTTCGTTCTTCTCTCCGACCGAGGTCAATCGCCGCGTGGCACGCTCCGCCGCCGCCAGACGCAAGGCCGAACCCGCCGCGGAGCCGCTCGCGCCCGCCCAGGCGTGGTTCCGGTCGCGCGGGTGGGAGCCGTTCGCCTTCCAGCGCGAGGTGTGGGAGGCGTACCTGGCCGGCGGGAGCGGGCTGATCCACGCGGCGACGGGCACGGGGAAGACGTACGCCGCCTGGCTGGGGCCGCTGCTGGAGGCGCTGGCGGAGCCCGGCCCCGACATCCGTCCCGCGCCGCTGCTGCGGGTGCTGTGGATCACCCCGCTGCGCGCCCTGGCGGCCGACACCGAAGAGGCGCTGCGGCTGCCACTGCAGGAGATGAAGACGCGCTGGACGCTGGAGTCGCGCACCGGCGACACCTCGGCGGCGGTGCGCAGCCGCCAGCGCACGCGCCTCCCCACGGCGCTGATCACCACCCCCGAGAGCCTGTCGCTGCTGATCTCGCGCGACGACGCGGCGGAGCTGTTCGGCGACCTGCGCGCGGTGATCGTGGACGAGTGGCACGAGCTGATGGGCACCAAGCGCGGCGTGCAGACCGAGCTCGACCTGGCCCGGCTGCGCCACTGGCGGCCCAATCTGCGCACCTGGGGGCTCTCGGCAACAATCGGCAACCTGCAGGAGGCGCTGGACACGCTCCTCGGCAGCGGCCCCGCGGCCCGCCGCGGCCGCATCGTGCGCGGCGTGGTGCCCAAGACCGTCGTCGTCGACTCGCTGATCCCGCCGCAGATTGAGCGCTTTCCCTGGGCGGGGCACCTGGGCACGCAGATGCTGCCGCAGCTGCTGGAGGTGCTCGACGCGGCGCAGAGCGCCATCGTCTTCACCAACACGCGCTCGCAGACGGAGATCTGGTTCCAGGCGATCCTCAACGCGCGCCCCGAGTGGGCCGGCGAGATCGCGCTGCACCACGGCTCGCTCGACCGGAAGACGCGCGACTTCGTGGAGGCGGGGCTGCGTTCGGGGCGGATGCGCTGCGTGGTCGCGACGTCGTCGCTGGACCTGGGGGTCGACTTCTCGCCCGTGGACCGCGTGCTCCAGGTGGGGAGCCCCAAGGGGGTCGCGCGGCTGCTGCAGCGCGCGGGGCGCAGTGGGCACCGGCCGGGGGTGGAGAGCCGCGTGACCTGCGTCCCCACCCACTCGCTGGAGCTGGTGGAGGTGGCCGCCGCGCGCGACGGAGTGGAGGCCGCCGCGGTGGAGAGCCGCCTCCCGGTGGAGCGGCCGCTGGACCTGCTGGCGCAGCACGTGGTGACGGTGGCGCTGGGCGGCGGCTTCCGGGCGGACGAGCTGCTGGCCGAGGTGCGCTCCACCCGCGCCTACGAGGGGCTGCTGGACGACGAGTGGGCGTGGGTGATCGACTTCGTGACCCGCGGCGGCGAGGCGCTGCGGGCGTACCCCGAGTTCCAGCGCGTGGTGGAGCGCGACGGCGTGTACACGGTGGAAGACCGGCAGGTGGCGCGGCGGCACCGGATGGCGATCGGCACCATCGTGAGCGACGCGTCGATCACCGTGCAGTATCTGCGCGGCGCGCGGCTGGGGACGGTGGAGGAGAGCTTCATCGCGCGGCTCAAGCCGGGGGACCGCTTCGTCTTTTCGGGGAAGCCGCTGGAGTTCGTGCGCGTGCGCGACATGAAGGCGTGGGTGCGGCGGTCCAACTCGACCCGCGGCTACATCCCGCGCTGGATGGGGAGCCGGATGCCGCTTTCGACGGAGCTGGCGGCGGCGCTCAGGCGGCGGCTGGAAGAGGCAGCGAACGGCGAGTTCCGCGGCCCCGAGATGGAGGCGATCCGCCCGATTCTGGAGGTGCAGGCGAAGTGGTCGCGCGTCCCGCGGGCGGACGAGCTGCTGATCGAGCGGGTGAGCACGCGCGAGGGGCACCACCTCTTCTTCTTCCCCTTCGAGGGGCGGCTGGTGCACGAGGGGCTGGCCGCGCTGCTGGCGTACCGCATCAGCCTGCTCACCCCCATCTCGTTCACCATGGCGATGAACGACTACGGGATCGAGCTGCTGTCGCCCGAGCCGGCGCCGCTGGAAGCCGCCTTGGAAGCGGGGCTGCTGCGCCCCGAGAGGCTGTTCGAAGACGTGCCGGCCTCGCTGAACGCCACGGAGATGGCGCGCCGGCAGTTCCGCGAGATCGCGCGCGTGGCCGGGCTGGTGTTCCAGGGCTTCCCCGGGGCGAACAAGAGCACGCGGCAGATCCAGGCCAGCAGCGGCCTCTTCTTCGACGTGTTCACGCGCTACGATCCGGGCAACCTCCTCGTCAGCCAGGCGCACCGCGAGGTGCTGGAGCGGCAGCTGGAGAGCAGCCGCCTGGGCCGCACGCTGGAGCGCCTCTCCGCCAGCCGCGTGGTGATCACCGAGCCGCCGCGCACGCCGCCGCTGGCCTTCCCGCTGCTGGTGGACCGCACGCGCGAGGCGGTGACCAGCGAGAGCCTGGAAGACCGCGTCCGCCGCATGCAGGTGGCCCTGGAGACCTATGCCGACCGCGGCGACGAGCCCGGCGGCGACATCAAGAAGAAGCCGCGCGCCCAGCGGGTACGGCCGGAGGGCGGCGCGTCGTCTGGGAAGGGGAAACAACCGTAAACGCGCAGAAGCGGCAACTACTTCAAAAGCGGACGAGCGATTAGATTCAGATCCCTTCTGGTGCTCCGCCGTTCGCCCTGCCCGCCAACATCTTCCGCCATGGCCGTTACTTGGCTCCACGTCTCCGACTTCCACATCCGCACCGGCGACGGGTACGACCGCAATGTCGTGCTCAAGTCGCTGGTCGCGTCAGTGAAGCGCTTTCGCGAGCAGGGCCGCGCTCCGGACCTGGTCTTCGCCACCGGCGACATCGCGTTCTCCGGCAAGGAAGCGGAGTACGCGCTGGCGACGGAGTTCTTCGATGAACTGCTCGGTGCCGTCGCCCTCTCCCGCGAGCGCCTGTTCGTGATCCCCGGCAACCACGACGTGGACCGCGATCTCGGCAAATGGCTCGCGCGGACGCTGGCCTCGCGCGAGGACGCCGACGACTATTTCGATCCCGCGGCCCCCAAGATCCACCTGACGCAGAAGCTCGCGGCGTACGTCGTGTGGCACGATGAGTTCTTCCGCGGCATCCGCACGGCTCCGACGAACACGACCTGCGGCCCGGTGGAGGCGATCGAGATCAACGGGACGAAGCTCGGAATTCTCCCGATCAACACCGCGCTGTTTTGTTGGGATGATGAAGATCATGCTAAGCTCGTTGTCGGCCGCCGCGCACTCGAGCCGGCACTGGAGGAGCTTCGCGCGCTGAGGGCAGACCTGAACGTTGGATTGATCCACCACCCACTCGATTGGCTCAATGACGTTGAGCGTTCGAACATCCGCGCGTCGCTGCAGGCAAACGTGGACGTGCTGCTGCGGGGGCACCTGCACGAAAGCGACGTCGAGAGCACGGTCTCCGCGAGCGGGGGATTCCTGCACGTCGCAGCCGGCGCGGCGTACCAGACGCGCAAGTGGCCCAACCGTGCGCTCTATGGCACGTTCGACCGCGGCGAGGTGAAGGTCTTCCCGATCCGCTACGAAGATCAGCCGCGCGAAGTGTGGGTGGTGGACCCGAGCGTCTTCCCCGAGGACGCGGGTCACGAGCGCGCGTTTGCGATCCCACGCCTCGCTGTCGCTGCGCCTGCTGCCAATTCAACTGCTGCGACGGCGGTAGCTCCCCCACCCCCACCGCTGCCGCCCGCCGAGCGTGTTGTCACCGCGCAGTTTCGCAGCAACATCCAGTCGCGCCACAACCTGCCGTTCGTCGGCCGCGATCGGCTGCTCGCCGAGATGCGCGTGCTGTTCGCGGATACGTCGGCCGAGGCGGCGCTGGTGCTGCACGGACAGCCCGGCGTGGGAAAGAGCGAGCTCGCGCGCGAGTACGCCCGTCAGCATCGGCAGCTCTATCCTGGCGGAACGTTCGTCATCAGCGCCGCGGGTGGCGGCGAATCCGTCGATCTGGCGCACATTGGGAAGGTCCAACTCGGTTTGGAGTTTCCGGCGGACCTGTCGATCCAAGATCAGGCGGAGCGCACGCTTCTTTCGCTTGGCGCATCTCCGGTGCTCCTGATCTACGACAACGTGGGTGCCGAGGAAGACATTGGGCGATGGCTGCCGCCGGCAGGGATCCCCTGCCACGTAGTGGTGACCACCAATTCCGAACGTTGGGGTCCGCGATGGCACATGCTCGAGGTGGAGCCGCTTCTGGATGCCCCATCACTGAGCCTAGTCACCCAACTCGCGGGTGACCAGGTGGCGGAGCGCTTCGGCGACGAGCTTGTGCGGATAGCCGAAGGGCTGCCCGTTCAACTCGTTCCCGCTGCGATCGCGTTGGCTTACGAAGAGCGGCGGGGTCGGCTGGATGAGGCGCATCCTGGCATTGCGCCGCAGGCCATCGACAGCTTTCGCGTCCCATACGAGAGCCTCGGCGATCCCGAACGGCTTCTGTTGCATAGTGCCGCGTTTCTAAACACGCAACGAATTATCCGACAGGAGCTCTCCAACGCGCTCGCAGCCGGCGCTGGGTGGAACGAGGACGAGTTTCGTGCGCGCATGGACGCCTGTCTTGACCTGCACGTGCTGGAGGGCGGCGAGGTGCTGCGCATGCACCAGCTCTTTGCGTCGTTCATCCGTACGATTCCAGCCACCCCCGAGTTTGCTGAAAGCCTGCGACGAGTGCGTGCGGCCCAGCGCAATCGTGTAATTGAGGTCGCACAGGCGCTAGCCAACAGGCCAGCACGAACTGACCTCGCGACGGTTCTCAACGGGTTCCAGTTACGGCCGGAGGAGTGGGTTGGTGAAGGCTCGGAATTACCGGCCGTTACTGGAGAGATCGTGGGTCGCGCCCTGCATGAGATAGGCGCGTTCGACCTTGCGCAACCGTGGTTTGAGCGTGCGGCGGGGGCGAAGCAGCAGGGCGACGAAGATGGGCGGGTGAATCATGAGAGTTTGAGCACCAGCTTGCACCAAGTAGGCGCCTGTCTTTCGCGGGTCGGAGAGTACGAAGACGCAAGGTTGTGGTTTGAGCGCGCGGTGGAAGAGGCGCAGAAGGGCGACCTCCACGGACAGGTGGATCATAAGAGCTTGAGCGCCAGCTTGCACCAAGTAGGATACTGCCTTTCAAGCATGGGAAAGTACGAGGAGGCGCGGCTATGGTATGAACGTGCGGTGAGGGAGGCGCAAATGGGGGACATCCATGGGCGTGTGGATCATGAGAGCTTGGGTACCAGCCTCCACGCGGTGGGTTACTGCCTCCTTAGCGTCGGGAAATATGAGGAAGCGCAACCGTGGTATGAGAGGGCAGTGGAGGAGGCGCAGCAGGGGGATGTCCTCGGCCGCGTCGATCATGCGAGTGTGGGCATGAGCTTGCGTGAGGTGGGCATCTGCTTGTTTCGTACTGGGAAGTACGAGGAAGCGTTGTCATGGTACGAACGCGCCGTCTGGGAGACCCAGCAGGGCGACGTGCACGGGCGAGTAGATCACGAGAGCTTGGGGATCAGCTTTCACGCGATCGGTATTTGCCTTTCGAAAACCGGAAAGCACGAAGAAGCGCGTCATTGGTACGAGCTTGCGGTGGAGGAGGCGCCGTTAGGTGACGTTTACGGGCGAGTGGATCACATGAGCTTGGGCGTCAGCTTAAATGCAGTTGGTAGCTGCCTAAAGTCTGTCGGGCAGTACAAGGAAGCATGTGCGTGGTTTGAGCGCGCGATGGACGCAATGAGAGTGGGGAACCTCTTTGGGCGGGTCGATACCCTCAACTTGGAACTGACGATGAGAGCCTTGGCCGAATGCCTCCGCGAACTCGGCCGCACGGAAGAAGCACAGCAGTGGGAAGATGCCGCGGCGGAACTGGTTGCCGACGAGGCCCCGGGTAATGCTGAACCAGCGGAGTAATTGCAGCCTGCAGTGGCACCGGAACTTCTCTCGCGGCAGAGGGTGGAACTCCGGTTGTGGTGTAGCCGCAGAGTTTGAGACATCTCGCCACACGAAGTCCACGGCTCGTAGCGCGCGCGTCAGAAACGCGCAGGCACCATCGTACGTACTATCGGCGCGAAGGGATGGAGCGGGACGCGGAAACAGTTGAGTTTTCGAAACATCAGGGCGAGATTCGACGGTCCGGGACGCTTCGGGTCCCCACCGTCCACCTCACCCCGCCAACGGGACACGGAGATCCCTGAAAATGTCGCTGCTCGCGAAGCTGGAAGACGCCGTCGAGTTCGCCGAGAACCCCGAGCCGCGCTGCCCGTGCGTGCTCCTGCTCGATACCTCGGGCTCCATGCAGGGCCCCCCGCTCGACGCCATGCTCGCCGGCCTCGAAGCCTTCCGCTTCGACCTGGCCGTTGATCCCCTGGCCGCGCGGCGGGTGGAGATCGCCGTGGTGGCGTTCGACAACCGCATCCGCGTGGTGCAGGACTTCGTCTCGCCCGACCGCTTCGACATCCCCTTCCTGAACGCCGAGGGGATGACCCACATCGGTGCGGCGATCGAGAAGGGGCTCGACATGGTGGAAGAGCGCAAGGCGCGCTACCGCGCCTACGACGTAGCCTACTACCGCCCCTGGATCTTCCTGGTCACCGACGGCGAGCCGCAGGGCGAGCGGCCCGAAGACGTGGAGCGCGCCGTCACGCGGCTCAAGGAGGCGGAGACCAAGAAGCAGGTCGCCTTCTTCGCCGTGGGCGTCGAGAACGCCAACCTCGAGGCGCTGGCCAGGATCTCCGTCCGCGCGCCGCTGCGGCTGAAGGGGCTCGACTTCCGCGAGATGTTCGTCTGGCTGTCGCGGAGCATGCAGTCGGTGGCGCATTCGCGGCCGGACGAGACGGTGAAGCTGGCGCCCACCGGGTGGGCCGAGCTGTGAGCCAGGTGGCCGCTCCCCCCGCCACCTGGCGCGTGCTGGCGGCGTCCGTGCGCGGCACCTCCCACGCGCGCTGCGAGCAGCCCTGCCAGGACGCGCACGCCTGGCGCCGCCTTCCCGGCGGCGCGGTGGCGATCGCCGTGGCCGACGGCGCGGGGTCGGTGACGCACGCCGAGGCCGGCGCCCGCGCGGCGGCGCACGCCGCGGTCGACTCGCTGGTGTCGAGCGCGCCCGCGGTGGTGGACGGGAACTGGACCACCGCGCTCGACCACGCCCTGGGCGCCGCGCTGGTGGCGGTGAACGACGAGGCCGCGAAGCGCGAGGTGGAGCTGCGCGAGCTCTCCACCACGCTGATGGCGTGCGTGCTCACGGGGGACTCGGTCACCGTGGCGCAGGTGGGCGACGGCGCGGTCATCGCCGCCGACGCGGAGGGGATGCGCGCGCTGACCGCGCCCACCTCGGGCGAGTTCGCCAACGAGACGGTGTTCCTGACCAGCGCCGGCGCGGTGGACGCGGCGCAGCGGGTCACCTGGCGGGGCGCCGCGCGGCACCTGGCGCTGTTCACCGACGGGCTGCAGGGGCTGGCGCTCAAGATGCCGGCGCGCACCCCGCACGAGCCCTTCTTCGTGCCGCTGTTCGAATTCGTGGCCCAGGCCGGCGACCCGCGCGACGCGGAGACGCAGCTGGCCGCCTTCCTCGCCGGCCCGCGGGTGACCGCGCGCTCGGACGACGACCTCACCCTGGTGCTGGTTGCACGCGACCATGCCTGAAACCGCGCTCGCGCCCCGCCTGATCCCCCTGCGCTGCCGCTCCACCGGGCTGGAGATGGCGCTGGACTCCGCACTGGAGATCGGCGTGGGCGGCGAGGCGCGCGTGCTGGGGCTGCGCTGGGACCCCTCCCTGGTGGCCAAGCTGTACCACCGCCCCACGCTGGAGCACGCGCGCAAGCTGGGGCTGATGATGGAAACGCCGCCGACGCTCCCCGCCGGCGTCTCCATCGCCTGGCCGGTGGAGCTGCTGACCGACCCGCGGGGGACGAAGTTCGCCGGCTTCCTGATGCCGCGCGCCGAGGGGCCGCGGGTGTTCGAGTTCTACAACCCGGTCAGCCGGCGCAAGACGGCGCCGCTCTTCGACTGGGCGCGGCTGCACCGGGCCGGCGCCAACCTGGCCGCCGCCTTCGAGGCGCTGCACGCCGCCGGCTACGTGATCGGCGACGTGAACGAGAGCAACATCCTGGTGCACCCCGCCGACGCGTCGATCACGCTGGTGGACGCCGACAGCATGCAGGTGCGCGGGCCGCGCCCGCGCGAGCTGTACCGCTCCAAGGTGGGGAAGCCCGAGTTCACCCCGCCCGAGCTGCAGGGCACCCACTTCGCCGACGTGGACCGCGCCCCCGAGCACGACCGCTTCGGCCTGGCCGCGCTCCTCTTCCTCCTGCTGATGGAGGGGACGCACCCGTTCGCCTGCCGGCTGGCCGACGGCGGCGAGGTGCCGCCGGTGGAGGAGCGCATCCGCGCGGGGATGTTCCCCTACGCGCCCGACGCCGAGCAGTGCCGCCCGCCGCGGATGGCGCCGCCCTTCTTCTCGCTGCACCCGGCGGTGCAGGCGCTCTTCCTGCGCGCCTTCGTGCAGGGGCACGCCGACCCGGCCGCGCGCCCCGCCGCCGGCGAGTGGCGCGAGGCGCTGGTACAGGCCGAGGCGGAGCTGGCCACCTGCGCCGCCAACCCGCGCCACCGCCACGCCAGCCACGTGGAGTTCTGCCCCTGGTGCCACCGCGCCAGGGTGCTGCAGGGGCGCGACCCGTTCCCCGCCACGGTCGACCAGGCGCGCGTGCACGACGCGCCGGCGCTGCGCCGGCCCATCGCCGGCCCGCCGCGGATGCAGGCGCCGCCGGGGACGATGCTGCCGCCCCACATGCAGCGGCCGCCCGCGCCGTGGGCGCCCCCCGCCGCCGCGGCGATGATGCCGCCGCAGCAGCCCAGCCGCGCCTCGGTGCTGGCGTCGGCCGCGATGACGCGCACGCAGAGCGCGCTGCCGGCGTGGGCGCAGCCGGTGCTGGGCCCCGACGCGCTGGCCAACCCCATCGTGTGGATGCCGCCCGCCGCGCTCACCTGCCTGTTCGGCGCCTCCGGCGGGCTGCGGGTGATGGGGATGCTGGTGTTCTTCCTGGCGCTGCGGCGCATGTTCCGCCTGAACACCATCCGCCTGCGCCCGGTCACGCTGGTGTGGATCGCCGCGATGCTGATGGCGTGGGCGCTGTTCGCCGGCGCGGCGGCCGGCGGGATGGGCGCCGACGCAGACGGCTACTACGAGTCCATGGAGCCTCCCCGCACCGAGGCGGTGGAGCCGGTCACGCCGCCCGACCCGCCCGCCACGGGGACGGAGGCGGGCGGCGACGCGGCCAGGGGCGGCTACGCAGACGGCAGCGTGGCCACCGCGCGCGTGGACGGGCAGCCCGAGCCGGTGGCGGCCGTGCTCGTGAACAACGACGAGGTCGACCAGGCGCTCACCGAGGCGTATCCGCCCGGGCTGCGCGAGCAGGGGACCGGCGGCGAGGTGCAGCTGCGGATGTACGTGGACCAGACGGGCACGGTGGATCCGCAGAGCGTGGAGGTGGTGAGCGCCACCTCTACCCGGCTGGGGTTCGCGGCCGCCTCGGTGGCTCCGCGGATGCGGTTCGAGCCGGCGGCCTCTTCGCTGCCGCTGCAGAACGCGACGGTCGAGATCACCGTGCACTTCGCGCCCTGAGCAGCCGATGGACACCCTCGCCCCCGCCACCCTGGCCTTCCGCCGCCGCGCCACGCTGGAGCGGCTGGTGCTGGACGCCGGCCTGGAGATCGGCGCCGGGGGCGAGGCCGTGGTCTACGAGGTGCCGGGCGCCCCCGCGCTGGTGGCCAAGGTCTACCACCAGCCCACCATCGAGCGCGCGCGCAAGCTCACGCTGATGCTGGCCAACCCGCCGCAGATGCCGGCGGGCACCTCCATCGCCTGGCCGGCCGACCTGCTGCTGGGTGCGAGCGGCTTCGCCGGCTTCGTGATGCCGCGCGCCGAGGGGCCGCGCCTCTTCGAGTTCTACAACCCGGTCACCCGCCGGGCCACGGCGGCCGCCTTCCACTTCGGGATGCTGCACCGGGCGGGGCGCAACCTGGCCGCCGCCTTCCACGCGCTGCACGCCGCCGGCTACGTGGTGGGCGACGTGAACGAGAGCAACATCCTCGTCCACCCCGCCGACGCGTCGGTCACGCTGGTCGACGCCGACAGCTTCCAGGTGCCCGACGCCGACGCCGGCACGGTCTTCCGCTCGCGGGTGGGGAAGGCCGAGTTCACCCCGCCCGAGTTGCAGGGGGTGTCGTTCACCGACGTGGACCGCGCCCCGGAGCACGACCGCTTCGGCCTGGCCGTCCTCCTCTTCCTGGTGCTGATGGAGGGGACCCACCCCTTCGCCGTGCGCATGCAGCCGGGTGCCGACGCGCTGCCGGTGGAGGAGCGCATCCGCCGCGGCCTCTTCCCGCACGCCCTGGAAGACGACGACTGCCACCCGCCGCGCCTGTCGCCACCCTTCGGCGCGCTCCATCCGGAGCTGCGCGCGCTCTTCGTGCGCGCCTTCGTGGAGGGCCACGCCGACCCCGGGGCGCGCCCCACGGCGGCGGAGTGGTGCCAGGCACTGGAAGCGGCCGAAGCGGCGCTGGGCGAGTGCGGCAGCAACGCGCTGCACCGCCATGCGCCGCACCTGGAGGCGTGCCCCTGGTGCGAGCGCACCGCGCTGCTGGGCGGCCGCGACCCCTTCCCCGCGGGCGCGCTGCAGCCTTCCCCGCGGGCTCCCCAGCGGCCGAGGCGCGTGCGGGTGCCGCCCACGCCGTTCGGCGCCGCGCCGCCCCCCACCCCCGCCGCCGTGCAGAACTCCGGGACGCCGCCCTTCCAGGGGGTCAGCGTTCTTCGATCCGGAAGCAGCACGCCGGCGGTGTTCGGGCGATCGGGGCTGCGCAACCCGCTGGTCTTCGCCACCTCCGGCTTCGCGGTGATGGTGGTGGCGAGCGGTCCCGTGGCCGTGCTGGGCTTCGTGACGGCGGTCTGCGGGGCGCTGCTGCTGCTGGTTCTGGACGCGTGGCGCGACATCCGGGCATCCACCGTGGCGTTCGCGATCTGCGCCGCGTTCTTCGTGGGCTCGGTGGTGGGGCTGGGCTTCGACGACGACGACGAGTACTGGGACGGCCCGGGAGGGAGCCTGCCGGCGTACGTCGACGAGCCGGTCGCCAACATCCCGGAGGTGGTCGAGGATATCCCCGGCCCGCCCCCGGCGGCGGCGTGGACGGAGGCTCCCCGCCTGGACGAGCTCCGCTCGGCTTCGGTGGGCGAGGGTGGCACCGACCCCGGCCCGCCGCCCGCGTCCGGGGTGGACAGCACGGTGGTGGACGACCCCACCGTGCTCCCGGTGCTGGCGAATCCCCGCGAGGCGGCGAACGCGCTGGCCTTCCTTTCCGACCCCACGTCCGGCGAGAACGAGAGCGCCCTCCTCTGGCTGCGGGTAGGTGCGGACGGCCGCGTCACCGTCAACGGCGCGCAGCTGGTGCGCTCCTCCAGCACGGGTGCGGGGCAGGCCGCGCTCCTCGCCACCGCGTACTTCCGCTACCTGCCCGCGCAGAAGCGCGGCGAGAACGTGGGCGTGTGGGTCACCCAGCCCGTGGTGTTCGTCCCCTGACGGAGCGCGCGGTGGCGGCGGAGCTGGAGACGGAGCTGGCGGGGGAGCGCGTCGTCCTCTTGCCCGAGCGCGCGGTGTACCGCCCCGCGGTGGGCACGCTGCTGGTGGCGGACCCGCACTGGGGGAAGGCGGCCGCCTTCCGCGCCGCGGGGCTCCCGGTGCCCGGGGGGACCACGTCGGAGGGGCTGGAGCGCCTTTCCGCGGCGCTGGAGCGCACGGACGCGCGGCGGCTGGTGATCCTGGGCGACCTGTTCCACGCCCGCACCGGCCGCGCGCCGCAGACGCTGGAGGTGGTGCGCGCCTGGCGCGACCGCCACGCCGCGCTCCCCATCACCCTGATCCGCGGCAACCACGACCGCCACGCCGGCGACCCGCCCGCCGAGCTCGGCATCGAGTGCTGCGAGCCCCCCTGCGCGGCGCCTCCCTTCCTCTACACCCACCATCCCGCGCCGCTCGACGCCGGCTACGTGCTGGCGGGCCACGTGCACCCCTCGGTCACGCTGCGCGGCGTGGGGCGGCAGCGCGAGCGGCTGGCGTGCTTCCACTTCGGCCCGCGGGTGGGGCTGCTCCCCGCCTTCGGCGCCTTCACCGGCACGGCGGACGTGGCCGTCACCCAGGCCGACCGGGTGTTCGTGGTGGCCGGCGCGCGCGTGATCCAGGTCTCGTGAAACGACACGGCCGCCGCCGGCGCCCTTCCACCGGCGGCCGAAGCCGCGGCTGCAACGGCGGGAAGCCTCGCGACCCGCGCGCGAGGCCGTGCGGCTGATCGCCGGGATCTCTCTGCGAACGGGAAGTCCGCGCAGGCGCCGCGCAGGCGGGCTGTGTGCCGTCGTGCCGTCGTGGCGGCGAGTCCGCCCGCAAGTTCCCTCGCCGGAAACCCCGGGCCGCGCCGAGGCCTCCGTACCAGATCCGCGAGATCCGTTGCTGGACAAGCATCGCTGAAGGGGTCACACGGAGGAACGGAGAAGACCGGAGGGAACGGAGGAACTGCGACGGAAGTTCTCCGTTTCCTCCGTTCTACTCCGCTTCTCCGTGTGACCGTCGTTGTGGTAGGTGTTCAGCCGGATCCGGTATCCGTACCCGTGCGAAGAGCCCCCTCACGCACGACCCGCGCGTGCCGCGCGCCGCGGCGCACCGGCGCCGGCTCGCCCGGCCGCCGCCCACGGGCGAAACTCCTCGCCCATCGCCCGATCACGCGCGAAAGCCCCTCACCAACCCCAGGAGCGGTGGATGCTGGTTGCCGACGCGGTGTCGACGGTGGGGGAGTGGAGCATCCAGCGTCTGGTGGCCGCCACCGGCCGGCGCCTTCGTGCCGGTGACGAGCCGTGGCTCGACGGGCCGCTGGGTGGCCGGGGCGCGGTGGGAGCCGGCGTGTACGAGCGGTTCGCCGCCCAGGCGGGGCTCTGCGTGGACGCGGATGCGCCGGACGCGGGGCTGCTGGAGCGCTTCGGCGACCTGGCGGGGCCGGAGTGCGATCCGTCACGCGTGCACCCGTCCATCCGCCGCTTCTACGAGCGCACCGCCGAGCACACGATGGACGCGTGGGTGGAGTGGCGCGGCGTGATGGGCGCCGGTGCGCGGCTGCTGGTGGCGCTGGTGAGCCCGCGCATGCAGCAGCTGAACCTTCCGCTCACCTCGCTGCAGGCCGGCCGGGGGATCACCAGCCGGGTCGTGCGGCTGTCGGACCCCGCCACCGGGCAGCTGGCGTACGCCGGCTGGCTGAGGCACCTGCAGGCGTCGCGGCGGGTGCTGTACGCGGGGTTCTACACGCTGTGCACGCCGCCACGGGCGCCGGGGCCCTGCATCAAGGCCGTGTTCCCCGTGCCGCGCGGCGCCACCACGGTGATCCTGCGCCCCCGGTCGCACCCGGACGGCTCGTTCTCGCTCACCACGCACGGAAGCGGCTGGGGCGACGCGGGGTTCTACCGCCTGCACGGCACCGCCGCGGCGCTGCGTGCCAGGCGCTTCGCCGTGCGCGAGACGCTGCACAACTACGTGGACGGCGACGGGGTGATGCGCACCGACCACACCGTCCGCTACCTGGGCCAGGAGTTCATGCAGATGCACTACAAGGTCGTCCCGCACCCGCGCTGATCCCATACCATCTGGACACTTACAGCAACGACGGTCACCCTTCAGCGATGCTGGTGCGGCAACGGGCTCGCGGACCTGGCGTGAGCCCTTCGCCAGGCTGCCGGACACGACGCTGGGGAGAACCGCGGACGAGCCGCGATTCTCCGGTTCCACTCTGTCCCGGTCCCGCGGACGCCGGCCTGCCGGGGTCGGACGCGGATCGGAAACGCCGTCCGCCCGGGAGAGACGCGCGCCCTTCGTATCCTTGCGGCTTGCCAGCGGCTCCGGCGGCGCGTAATCTGTCACGGATTCCCGACGAAAACCCCGCGGTTCCGCCACAGAAGCTCGCACGAGCGCCCGCTTGGCCGCTGCGCCCGCAGCGGTTGCACCACCCTTCCTTTTCCCCGATTCCGCGAGTTGCCGTGAGCGTTCGCTTCCGTTCGTCCTTCCCCATTCCACCGCACCACAGGAGACAGGTGATGGGCTCACCCAACCCCCGCACGCCACGGCCGTGGCTGGCCGCGCTGGCCGCCCTGCTGCTGGGCGCGCCGCTGGCCGCGCAGACCGGAACCGTGCACGGCACCGTCACGCAGAACGGCAGCGGGCGCCCGCTGGCCGGCGCCCGCGTGGAGGTGACCGGCACCACCCGCGCGGCCGTGACCGACGCCGCCGGCCGCTACCGCCTCACCGAGCTGCCCGCCGGCACCGCCAACCTGCGCGCCACGGTGCTGGGCCACGGCGCCGCCACCCGCACGGTGAGCGTGGCCGCCGGCGGCGACACCCAGGCCAACTTCACCCTGGTCGAGCAGGCGCTGGCGCTCGACGCCGTGATCGTCACCGGCACCCCGGGCGCGGTGCAGCGCCGCACCGTGGGCAACGCGGTGACCCGCGTGGACGTGGAGCAGGTGACGCGGCAGACCAACGTGATGAACATCACCGAGGTGCTGCAGGCGCGCTCGCCGGGCGTCACCATCCTCCCCAACGCCGGCACCGCCGGCACCGCGGCCGACATCCGCATCCGCGGCGCCGGCTCGCTGCTGGGGTACGCGCCGGTGGTGTACGTGGACGGCGTGCGCTACAACACCGAGTCGCTGGGCAACTTCTCGCCGGCGGGCGCGGGGCTCACCGCCAACAACTCGTTCCAGACCACCTCGGGCTTCAACGGGATCAACCCCGAAGACATCGAGAGCATCGAGGTGATCAAGGGGCCGGCGGCGGCCACCCTGTACGGCGCCGAGGCGGCCGGCGGGGTGATCCAGATCATCACCAAGAAGGGCGCCCGCGGCCAGCAGAGCACCCGCTGGGACCTGCGCGCCGAGGTGGGGCGCAACAACTGGCAGCTGGAGCCGCCCACCAACTACACCACCTGCGACAGCCTCAAGCAGGTGCAGCGCGACGCGGCCAACAACCCGGTGTGGCCCGGGTGCCAGAGCGTGACCCGCGGCACCGTGCTCACCGACAACCCGCTGCGGCGCGACCCCAACGCGCTGCGCGTCGGTGACGTGCGGCGGCTGTCGGCGTCGGTGCGCGGCGGCGGCGACCGCTTCAGCTACTTCGTGTCGGGCGACGCCGACATGGAGGAGGGGGTGTTCCGCAACAACTTCTCGCGGCGGCGCTCGGCCCGGGCCAACTTCACCGTGAGCCCCATGCGGGTGCTCGAGTTCGCCTTCACCAGCAACTTCCTGAGCAACAAGATCCGCCTCCCGTACGGCGACGAGAGCGCCAACGGGCTCCTCCTGTCGGCCGTGCGCGGGCGCCCGGGGCGCGTGTCCACCGTGGGCGAGGGGTGGGCCACCATCAACCCGCTGCAGAGCAACGAGTACCGCAACCTCACCAGCAGCGACCGCGTGATCCTGAGCGGCACCGGCAACTACCGCCCCCGGGAGTGGTTCCGCAACCGGCTGACGGTGGGGCTCGACTTCAGCTCCAACCTGGCCGAGCTGCTCAGCGAGCCCGGCGCGGCCGACGTGCCCAGCGGCCTGGCCGCGCAGCGCATGCCGCGGCAGCACATCTACACCCTCGACTACGCCGGCAACATCGTGCGCGACCTGAGCGGCGCACTGGAGAGCACCACCAGCTTCGGCGTGCAGGTGACCGCCAAGCAGTACGCGACGCTCTTCGCCTCGGGCACCGGGCTGGGCGCCCCCGACGTGACGCTGATCGGCACCGCGCAGACGATCTCGGGGTCGAACACCTTCTCGGCCAACAACTCGGTCGGCTACTTCGTGCAGCAGCAGGTGGCGCTGCACAACCGGCTGTTCCTGACCGGCGCGCTGCGGGCCGACGACAACTCGTCGTTCGGGCGCGACTTCAACGTGATCGTGTACCCCAAGGCGTCGCTGTCGTGGGTGGTCTCGGAAGAGCCGGCGCTGCAGGGCTTCTTCAACCGCTTCAGCGCCGACAACTTCAAGCTGCGCGCGGCGTGGGGGCAGGCGGGGCGCGCCCCCGACCCGTACTCGGCCACGCAGACCTACACCATCGACCGGGTGACGCTGGCCAACGGCAGCACCGGCTCGGCGCTGCGGGTGAACGCCTTCGGCAACCCCGACCTGCGCGCCGAGCGCGGGCAGGAGCTCGAGGCCGGGTTCGACGCGGCCTTCTTCGGCGGGCGCGGCTCGCTCGAGGCCACGTACTACAACAAGCGGATGAAGGACGTGATCGTCTCCACCTTCGTCCCCGGGTCCACCGGGTTCGGGGTGGGGAACACCACGCCGGCCATCGCCTCGCGCCTCGAGAACCTGGGCGAGACGCTGAACTACGGGGTGGAGGTGGGGCTGGGGGTCACGCCGGTGCAGCGCCGCGCCTTCACCTGGGAGTCGCGCCTGAACCTGAGCACCAACCGCAACCGGCTGGTCTCGTTCGGCGACCCCACCCGCATCAAGGACGTGCCCTTCCAGGCGTACAACAGCAGCGGCCTGGCCAGCGCCGTTCACCAGGAGCACCGCGCCGGCTACCCGCTGGGCGGCTACTGGGCGCAGCTCCCGGCGCGCAACGCCGACGGCAGCTACGTGCTGAACGCCGCCGGCACCGGGGTGGTGCTCGACACCGCGTTCGTCTTCGCGGGCACGGCCTCGCCCACGCGCGAGGTGAGCTTCTCCAACACCTTCACGCTGTTCGGCAACCTGCGGCTGTACGCGCTGCTCGACCACAAGGGCGGCTTCTACCTGTACAACTTCAAGGAGTTCAACCGCTGCCAGAGCAACGGCAACTGCCAGACGGTGAACAACCCCAACATCACGCCGATCGACCGCGCCCTGGCCGTGAGCAACCCGCTCCAGTACCTCGAGCGCGCCGACTTCGTGAAGCTGCGCGACCTGTCGCTCACCTACGCGCTGCCGCGGCGGCTGGCCGCGCGCGCGGGGGCGGGGAGCGCCAGCGTGACGCTGGCCGGGCACAACCTGGCGCTGTGGACCGACTACTCGGGGATCGACCCCGAGGTGAACACCTACGCCAACCGCAACTTCACGCGCGTGGACGCCTACGCCGCCCCCATGATGCGGCGGGTGACCGTGTCGCTGAACCTGGGCTTCTGAGGGAGACGAACCGATGCGCATACCCACACATCGCGCCCGGAGCGTCCGCGCGGCGCTGGCCGCCCTCGTCCTGGCGATGGGCACGGCCGCCTGCAACGACTTCCTCCAGGTGGAGAACCCGGGCGCCGTAGAGGAGCCCAACCTGAACGACCCCGCCTACATCAACCTGATGCAGAACGGGGTGGTGGGCGAGTTCCAGCCCGCCTATTCGCTGGGCAGCTACTACACGTCGCTCTTCTCCGACGAGCTGCGCAACCACCACACCTTCGTCGAAGAGCGCCTGATCGACCTGCGGCAGGTGTCGCCCGAGAACGGGACGTACGGCACGCTGGTGTACAACCCGGTCCACCGGGCGCGCTTCCTGGCCGACTCGTTCTCCACCCGGATCAACGTGGTCCTGGGCGACTCGGCCGGCCGCAGCCTGCCGCTGGCGCGGATGCAGGCCTACGGCGGGTACACCTACGTGATGCTGGGCGAGTGGCTGTGCGAGATCCCCATCAACCTGGGCGTGCCCAACACCCCCGACCAGGTGATGTCGATGGCGATCACGCGCTTCGACAACGCCATCGCGGTGGCCAACGCGGTGAAGGCCTACGCGAACTCCACCACCGCGGCGAAGGCGGGGGCCGACTCGATCATCAACCTGGCCCGGGTGGGCGCGGCGCGCGCGTACCTGAACATGGGGAACAAGGCCAAGGCGATCGAATACGCGTCGCTGGTGCCCGACGCGTTCGAGTTCCGCAGCTTCCACTCCGAGAACAGCACCCGCGAGAACAACGCGTGGTACGGGCGCATGTCCACGGGCGCCTCGGGGAGCAACTCGGGGTCGCTCACCAACACGCCGTTCGAGGCGCTGGCGGGCGACCCGCGGGTGCCGCGCCCGGCGGCCGCCGAGCGGGTGATGGACGCCACCAACGCCTTCATCCCCAACTCGCCGCCGTCGTTCAGCACCTACAACGGCACCGCGGTGGGGGCCGAATTCACCCGCGCGGCGTCGGTGCGGATCGCGTCGGGGCTGGAGGCGCGCTACATCGTGGCCGAGGCCACGGGGCCCACGGCGACGACCATCGCCTTCGTGGAGGGGCGCCGCACGGCCTTCGGCACGGGGGCGCAGACGGGGACGGCCGTCACCACGGCCGAGAACTTCCTGGCGAACCTGATGGACCAGCGCCGGCGTGACTTCTACCTGGACGGCCACCGCCTGGGCGACATGCGCCGGTACATCAAGCTGTACAACATCAACCCGTTCCCCACGGGCGCCTACCCGGGGAGCACCACGGGCGAGACGTACGGGGCGCAGACCTGCCTTCCCGTCACGGCCGCGGAGCAGAACGGGAACCCGAACCTGTAAGCTCGGGCCCAATCGTCACGACGGAGACCGGCCTGGCGGGGGGTGATCCCTCGCCGGGCCGGCTTTCTTTTGGCTCACGCAGAGCAGCAGAGCAGCAGAGAAACGACGCGCAATTCTCTGCTGCTCTGCTGCTCTGCGTGAGCCAAGCCGTTGGGGGGATTGGGGATGCGAGGATTTCTGCCGGTCCGATCGATCCCGCGATTCTGGCCGCCCGCACGACGCGCACGCGGCGTGCAGGACAGGGGGCGATCATCACCTCACCCGACCCGAACCCGACGGATCCGATGCGCACACGCCCGTTCCGCGCTGCCGCCGTTGCCGCCCTGACCGCCGCGCTGGCCGGCGCCTGCTCGCCCGCGCCGCCCGCCGCCACGCCCCGCGCCGCCTCAGGCGCCGACGTGATCCCGTCGGTGCGCCGCGAGTTCCGCGGCGTGTGGATCGCCACGGTGGCCAACATCGACTGGCCCTCGCGCCCCGGCCTTCCCGCCGACAGCCAGCGCGCGGAGCTGATCGCCCTGCTCGACCGCGCGCAGGCGCTCAGGCTGAACGCCATCGTCTTCCAGATCCGCCCCGCGGGCGACGCGCTCTACCGCTCGCAGCTCGAGCCGTGGTCCGAGTACCTGACGGGGGCGCAGGGCACCCCGCCGTCGGACGGCTACGACCCGCTGGAGTTCGCGATCACCGAGTCGCACCGGCGCGGGATGCAGCTGCACGCCTGGTTCAACCCGTATCGCGCGCGGCACATGTCGGCGAAGACGCCCGAGGCCGCCAACCACATCTCGCGCACCCATCCCGAGGTGGTGAAGCAGTACGGGCGCTACCTGTGGATGGACCCCGGCGAGCCGCGGGTGCAGGACCACTCCATGGCCGTGATCCTGGACGTGGTGCGGCGCTACGACGTGGATGGCGTGCACATCGACGACTACTTCTATCCCTACCCCGAGCGCGACTCGGCCACCGGAGGCAACAGGGAGTTCCCCGACGAGGCGAGCTGGCGGCGCTACCAGGCCGGCGGCGGCAGGCTGTCGCGCGACGACTGGCGGCGCAACAACGTGGACCGCTTCGTGGAGCGGATGTACCGCGAGGTGCACCAGGTGAAGCCCTGGGTGCAGGTGGGGATCAGCCCCTTCGGGATCTGGCGCCCCGGCTACCCGGCGCAGATCACGGCCGGCCTCGACCAGTACGCCGGCCTCTACGCCGACGCGCGCAAGTGGCTGCGCGAGGGGTGGACCGACTACTTCGTCCCGCAGCTCTACTGGCCGATCGCGCGCACCGGGCAGAGCTACCCCGTGCTGCTGGACTGGTGGGCCAACGAGA